>CAZBCB010000486.1:0-2329 GCA_964489905.1 uncultured Bacteroidales bacterium | reverse complement strand
TAAATGATAAAACTATTATTATCTTCCGTTGTTTTTATTTAAAATTATAATAATTGTATTTTTGAAACGTTAAAAATACTGTATTATTTCACAACAATTGAAGATGAATTTTTCACAATCATATACTACTTTTTCAATTAACCGGAATTTTACATTATTGTTTGCATTATTAATTACTTCATCATATCTGTTTTCACAGCAAACAACATCCTGGTTCCGTACCATCGAATGGGGAAATAACAGGCCAAGACCGGTTTATCGTGACAGTACTATCAGCTATTCATCAGAATTTCGTTATTTGTTTTTCAATAATGCAATATATCCCGACTTAGAGACTTTTTTTCCATACTTTTATGAATTTAAATCTGTTGACTCATCTAATTTAAATGATAGTATATGGATTGACAGCATCAGGGTTGAAACAATTCCGGAAGAAGAACTTAAAAACATATTATATCTTGAAAATTTAGGAAATGAATTCCTTTTTGAACATTTTGTTGCCTATGAAAGAGGCAAACCATTCATTCAGATTAAATTACTGCCTTTAAGAAAAAACCCTAATACGGGTGAGATAGAAAAAATTACATCATTTTACATAAGGTTTTCAAAAATAACCAGGCAGGTTACATTTAAAACAACAAAGGAAAAATCAGCTTATTCGACTTCTTCTGTTTTAGCAACCGGCAATTGGTATAAGATTAAAATTGTTCATGATGGCATTTACAAATTATCATATGATGATATTGTAAGATTAGGCTTTTCACACCCTGAGAATATCAGAGTATATGGTAACGGAGGAAAAGTACTGCCATTAATGAATGCTGAATCAAGGCCTGATGACCTTCAGGAAAATGCAATATATATGGATAAAGGCGCTGACGGCATATTTAATAAAGGTGATTTTATTCTCTTCTTTGGAAAAGGAACTGTTACATGGAATTATGATACCGTAAACCGCTTTTTTTATCAGTATCTGCACGATTATGCCGATACAACATATTATTTTCTGACTACTGATCTGGGGCCAGGTAAAAAAATTACTGCTATACCTCAGGCAACAGGGACACCCGATTATACAGTTACTACATTTGATGATTATAATTATTATGAAAAAAATACAAATAATCTTATCCATTCAGGCAGACAATGGTTTGGTGATGAACTCAGCGGTTCCGTTCCCTTTAGTATTTCTTTTGATTTTCCGAATATTGTAACAACCGAACCCGTTAAACTTAAAGTCAATATTGCCTCACGCTCTGATCTTACATCCAGGTCATTTGTTATTAAAAACAATGACAAATACCTTGGTTCAATTACGGTAAATGGAGTATATTTTAAAAGCTTTACCGGTATTTACGCAAATCAAAAAGATGGTTTCTATTCATTTTTACCTTCCTCTTCGCAGGTAAATGTGAATATTACTTATAATAAACTTGATTTGTCAGATTTAAGCTGGCTTGATTATATTACCGTTAATGCCCGCAGAAACCTTATTATGACGGGTAATGCATTGTTTTTCAGGGATGCAGCTTCAGTCGGATCCGGAAAAATAAGCAGGTTTATAATATCAGGAACCCCTGAATCAGCCAGAATATGGGATATAACTGATTTTTATAACATTAAGCAGATTGAGGCAACATATAGCTCCAATTCATTATATTTTACAACCGAAACCAATGAGTTGCGCGAATTCATTGTATTGAACCCGCATAGTAATTTTCCCGGGCCAATAACCGAAGGAAATGATGTTGGCTGGGTGCAGAATCAAAATTTGCATGGATCAGAAAATATTCAAATGCTTATTGTAACCGATCCTTTATTTATTAAACAAGCTGAGGAACTGGCAGAACTTCACCGTGAACAAGACCAGCTTTCAGTTTTAGTAGCAACCACAACACAGATTTATAATGAATTTTCCTCCGGAACTCCTGATGTAAGTGCAATACGTGATTTTGCACGTATGCTATATAAGCGCAGTGAAAGCACACAAAAACAATTAAAATACCTGCTGCTTTTTGGCGATGGTTCCTATTATAACCATACAGGAAAAAAAGGTAATACCAATCATATTTTAACATACCAGTCCAATGCATCATTAAATCACTCTGATTCTTATGTATCAGATGACTTTTTCGGATTTCTTGATGATAATGAAGGAGGGTCAAACCAGATGCCTTATTATTACCTTGATATTGGTGTAGGAAGGCTGACGGTAAATAATATTGAAAGCGCCCAGGGCGTGGTGAAAAAAATAAAACAATATTACCAATCCGGGTCTATGCGTGACTGGCGGAATAAAATCATGTTTGTGGGAGATGACGGGGAAAAC
>CAZBCB010000485.1:0-2339 GCA_964489905.1 uncultured Bacteroidales bacterium | reverse complement strand
TAAAAATAAATAGTGTGAAAAAAATAACGATCAGAAAAAAATAAAGAAAACTCCTTCAGGTTGAATGTATACTTTTTTTTATCCGTTAAAAATCTTTGTCGCGTGCGCCGTAATCGTATTCGTGATAAAAATTAGTGAGTGTGGAGTAAATATCTTCAAAGGAAACATAATGTTTTTTGCAGCCAATACGTGAACAAACGTGCACCTTGCCGCCTTTGTCGAGTAAGAAATCCACAACCGGGGCGCCACAGTCATCACACATGTGAGTGCCATGAAGATCTTTTTTGCAATGAGGGCAGAATAATCTGGCAATCTCTCCTTTTATCAGGTTGATATTGCTTTGCATTTCATAACAACCATAAGTTGAGCAAAGATTTAACGTGCCCTGATTACCTCCCATTTCAATCCTTACCTTGATGCTGGGTTTGGCGTTGAGAAATAATGTATGGTCCATCAACGATTTGTTGCAATGAGGACATTTAACCTTAAGTGATATCAATTCTTTTCCCATGGTAAACCTCCTTTTTATGTTTTGTAATTCTTTGGTTAATTTATAATAAACCCATTAATAAATCAAGTTTTATTGTTTTTTTATGCATTATTTTAGATTAATTGTATATCTTTTCAATGAAATTTTTTAAACAAGATATATGAAAAAACGCATAATATTTTTATCGGGAATTATATTATTGGCTGGTTGTAATAAGATGTCGGAAGAACAGGTTAAGTCATTGGCAACAGATGAATCGGTTCCGGTTACGAGAATGATGACTGCAGAGGGCACTTCACTTCCAGAAAATACGGATCAGATACAGATGCCTGAAGCTGACAATTTGGAAGGACATGCCATAAAACCGGGGATTCAGAAGAAAATAATCCGTGACGGACAGATGACCATAAAGGTAAAAAATCTTGAATCAGCCCGCAGGAATGTTGACAGCCTTACAAAAAAACTTGGCGGGTATATCGGCAACGAGAATTTTAATTCCTACGACCGGGAGTCGAGTTATAATCTGGTAATCAGGGTGCCGGCCGTTAATTTTGACAGGATGATAACAGGCATTGAACAAAGCACGGGTGAAGTATTATATAAGGAAATCAATGCCCGCGATGTTACTGAAGAATTTATTGACCTTGAAACGCGCCTGGCAAATAAGCGTAAATTTATTGATCGTTATGGTGAAATGCTGAAAAAAGCTTCCACTGTAAAAGATATGCTTGAAATTGAAGAGAATATCCGTAAAATTGAGGAGGAAATAGAAAGTACCGAAGGGAGGTTGCGTTATCTCACCGACCAGGTAGCATTTAGCAGACTCAATCTTACCCTGACACAGGAAAAGGTTTATAAATACAAACCCCAGCCTTCAGAAAACTTTTTTGAACGGCTTAAAGAATCGCTTCATAAGGGCTGGAAAGGATTTATCGGATTTCTTCTGTTAATGATCAGGATATGGCCTTTCTGGATTGTGATAGCAATAACATGGATCATTTACAGAAGGGTAAAGAGTAAAAAGAAAACCATCAAAGGGTTTAAGAAAGCCAATGATAAGTAGATCATTGTTTTTTATTCACTGACCCTGCGCTTGATGTACTTATATTTTTAATCCGTGGTTCGCCTTTAAATTCAATGCTGCCTGCACTGCTGCAATCGAAAATGGCTTCTTCGGTTACAAATACATTGGCATCGCCTGCGCTTGATACTCTGACATCACCCTTTTTAGCTTCGAGGTCGAAGGCATTGAGGTCGCCGGCACTGCTAAGATCAGCTTTCAGGTAATTTGTTTTTCCCTGCAGGCGTGCATCGCCGGCACTGCTGATATCAATTTCAATTTCATCAGCTTCAACTGTCAGGTTGAGGTCGCCGGCACTGCTCATGTCAATATTCAGTTTGTCAGTTACAAGCGTATTAGTGCTGCTGACATCTCCTGCACTTGAAATATCAATTGAATTAAGTGTTTTATACTTAACATATACCTTCTTTTCTTTGGCATTACGAATGTTTTTTGTTGTGTATATTTTTAAAATATCATTAACCACTTCTGTTTTTATCCAATCCTGAAGATTTTCATCAGTTTCTACATCAACGGCAATGTTATCTGACTGGGTGATAATAACATCAATACCCGATGCAACACTGATTCCTTTAAATTCAGCAACTTCACGCTGCTGTTTAATAAGTTTCCCGTTACCTGAAACTGATTCATAATGTTCAAAGTAACAGCCTCCTGAAATCAGAAAAACAATGGCGATAATAATAAAATAATGGATTGTTTTCATTTCTTAATAATTTTGATTTATACATTTTATACCTGTATTGGCAATACAAGGTTAATAAACAT
>CAZBCB010000484.1:0-2348 GCA_964489905.1 uncultured Bacteroidales bacterium | reverse complement strand
GGAGGAAATCAGGTTAAAGAAAATCAATGTTTCATTAACACAATTAAATAATAAAAAGCAGCAATTGATCGATAAACATGAAAACATAGAATTTAAGAATGCATTAGCCGATACTGAGCAGAAAAAGGAAATTTATGAAGAGAAACTCAAACTGTCGGATTTAGGGATCGAAAGCAAATCAAGCATTATGAATGCCAGAAACGAGTATTTTGCAGCACAGACCCGTCTGGAGGCTATTAAACTTGAACATCTTACTTTGCTGGATGACCTCGATGCACAGATTAACAGCCTGTTATTGGATCTTGACTTGCAAAGGAGCATAATCGCCCGGCTCGAGGACGAACTTAGCAATAAATCGTCAGTCCTTTCTCCTGTTGACGGCATAATAAAACAAGTCAATTATATCCAGGGGGAACAGACAAGCACCAGCCGGCCTCTTTTTTCTATCGGTGTTCTCGGTGAGCTTATTTGCGAATTATCACTCCAGGAAGGGAAAGAGAGCTTGATATCAGAAAATGATGAAGTAGAAATTATCGCAAATGAAAAAATCATTCATTCTAAAGCTGATAAAATTATTTTCGATAATGTGAATAAGAATTTAAAAGTTCAAATAAAGCTATCTGAAGCGGATAAAGCTCTGTATGGCAAGAAGTGTCTCGTCAGGTTCGAAAAGAAGTCTCAATTATATGATGTTATTATTGATAAAAAAGCTTTAGGTAAAGACAGTATTGGTAATTTCGTCTATGTCATAAAAGAAAAGCGGACAATTCTTAAAAATGAGTATTATGTAAAAAAAGTATATGTAGATATATATGGAAGTGATAACCAGTATGCTGCTGTAAAAAGCGGCTTGAATGGATCCGATTATGTTGTTGTCGATAGCAGTAAACCGGTATATGACGGCTCGCGTGTACTAAATGACGGATAATGGGAGAGGATATATTTGATAAAGTATGGAAGGACTATCCCCTTATTTTTTGAAATGCTTATCGTGTTTCTGACTGTTATTTCAGGCAACTCGATTATTAGTGATATAATCAGTCAACATGGAACTTTCGGTAAAGATAGATATATTATCTGTGCAAAGGACGAAAAACATCGGCTGCTTATAAATGATCTAAAAGAATTGCGGATAATGCTTAACCAAAATACATATTCATTTTCCGGCTGGTCAGAAGAGATAGTCTATACTTCAAGTAATAACAGCGCTCTCGTGAAACTTACAGCTACCAATGAGCACTATCCTCTGTTTCACACAATGAGTATAAACGGATCCTTTATTTCAGACAGCTCATTCCCATCCGGCAATGCAATAGTTATACCTGAACAGCTGGCATGGGAATTATTCAGGTCTGCTGACGTTCTTGGAATGGATGTAAAGATAGGAGATAACACGTTGAGGATCGCAGGCATATATAAAAAGCCTGAAACATTATTCAATACCATCCTTTCAGACATCCCAAAAATCTTTATTTCTGCTGATGGATACAAAAAAATAAACCCAACGGTATATATCAGTGAAATGGAAGTACATGCCGAAAACTATACAGATCTTGTCACAGCTCTTAAAAATATCGGCAAGAACCCGAATGATTACGATATTATAAATTGTGCTCTTGAGTATGATTACATGAAACAAAGCCTAAACATCTTTCTGTTTTTTCTTGGCTGCCTGATCATTCGTGAACTGTTTGTCATTTCAATCACCTTGGTAAAAAGTGCTGGAATAATGATCCGAAAGCAAATGCAAACAGAATATTTTAAAACAGTCATAAAAAACAGTTTCAAGCATTGCGGCATTATTTTTATCAAAATACTGCTTTTATGTCTGATATCGGTATTCGTTATCAATATGGTGAAATTTGAATTACTTATCCATCCGTCTGTGATACCGGAAGAGCTTATAGATTTGTCTTTCTATAAAGACCTGTTAATATCGAAGACCCGCGAGAGCCTGTTTGAAACGGCTCATTTCATCCCTGACTGGTCATTGGGCAGAGAATGTATATCTAAGACTGTTATTTTTATCACCGCGCTCAGCTGTTTTTTCATATTAGTAAATTATAACCGGAAAATAAAGCAATGGGCGTCAATTCAATGTGTTTTAGCATGCCTGGTAATTAGTTTTTTGCTTGCTGCTTCAATTACTTATTTAGTAAGAATCCCTGTGGCAATTGATTATAAAAGCATAACGATCGTATATCTATTTTACTGCATAAGAATATGCAAAGCATATTATTGGTAGACCCAACTTGATACATTCCCTGCATATGGGATATAATCAAAGTGAAAGAGGAGGTGGTTTTATGGATGAAAAGCTCCTGCCAAAGGCGTGGGAAAGCCTGCTC
>CAZBCB010000483.1:0-2350 GCA_964489905.1 uncultured Bacteroidales bacterium | reverse complement strand
TCCCTTTATAATGAACAAGATAAGTGCATTGTTCGGCCTGAATCAGATCCATATTACATATTTCAATCAGGCTTTCAATAACAAAATCAAATGTATGAAAATCATCATTATGCAAAACAAGAAACCTGCCTTCGCCGGTGCCTTCGTCTATCAGTTCTTCCAGATCCGGTTTTAAAATATGTAGTTCTTTGCTTTTCATTCCTAATTTATTGAGTAAAAACGACAATAATTTATAAATACAAAATTATAAAAAAATACTCATTATTTTACAGTTTTAATTTTGCAAATTCTATTTCGCGGGCTTTTTCTGTTGATATTTTTTCCCCGTTATAAAAAGCAACCACAAAGGCATCAGGAAATCCAAGTTGTCTTACTTTCTCTAAAGCTGAAGCTACTGTTTCAGCCGTTGAAAAACTGCCTGTATAATACTTATAAACATTCTTTTGTTCAATCCATTCAACAAAAAGCGGAAATAATCCGTTAAATGCATTTGATTCTCTTGGCATAGAATATACACCAAGTTGTATCCTGTAAACCAGTCCTCTTTGTTCCGCAGGTAATGACAGAACAGCTTTGCTGTCACCTGACGGTGATGCCAGTGTATTGCCAACATCTGTTTTTTCAATACCTTCCTGCTTTGTAAAAGCTTCTTTTTCCTGATTTTGTATGGTATCGCTTAAGTATTTCTCTTCACTTATACCTGGTAATGAATTATTGTCTGAAGTATCAAGATTAGTTAGAAGGATGGTATCTGAAACATTTTTTATTTTTCTGGCAGCCAGATATTTTTCATCCGCCTGTTGCTGTATCTTTTTCGCTTCTTTCTCATATCTGATGATATCGCTGATCATTTGTTTCCTGGCATCATTATCGGTAACATTGCGCGCTACTATGCGCTGGTCTCTGGCAAGCCGGCTCAGTGAATCAGCCTTTAGCTGTAATATTAAAGCTTCAGCAATCAATAAATTATACTCACTTTTATTATAAGTAACCTGCTGATGCTCCTGGTTAATATCAGTTTTATTATTTTCCAGCTGCGGCATAGGTTGGACCGGTGAACTGGCTGAAGCTGATAATAATGACAATTCTCTTTTATCTTCGGTGGTCAGGAATTTCAACTCTGTTTCATCTTCCTTCATAAGAATTTTATATAGAATGACCTTGCCGGGTGAAGTATTACGGTTTGATGCAAACTGTGCTGTTAGTCCAAGTTCATCGGTAACCAGCATAAAATCATCATAGGGCGAATTTATCGGGAATCCCAGATTCTGAGGCTTTGACCATGTTTTTGTGTTCCAGTCATATACCGATTTGAAAATGTCATACCCTCCCATGCTTGAATGGCCTTCTGAACTAAAATAAAGCGTAGAAGAATGTATGTCAAAAAAAGGGTAATCCTCATTGTAGTTTGTATTTATTATCTCATTCAGTAATTCAGGCATTCCCCATGCCTGATGGTTTACATTTTTAATTCTGAAAATTTCTTTACCCTTCTTACCGGTTTCATGATAACCTGATACATAAACATATTCATTGATTTCAGTATAGAATGGCAGATTCATAAGCGAACTAAAGCCAACTTTCTGGTCATATTTTGAGTTAAATTCCTTTGGTTTGCTTATAATCTTTCCGTTAGTACTTAATGAAAACGATTTGGCAAGCTGGTCAACAGGTACTTCTGTGAGATTTTTCACTGTTACTGTCTTTGCAGAACGTGTCAGTTCAATCCCGTTTTTCGCCATTTCTATATAACGCTGAACATTGAGTCTTTTAATTTCTGATTTTTTAGCAGTAGCAAGAAACCGGGAATAAGCCTTTATTGCATCTTCAAATGAATATTGCAAATGTAACGTCCGCCCATAGTAAAACGCAGCCATCGGAAAATCATTGTCATTTAAAAGGGACCGAAATAAACCGGCTGCTTCATCAAGATTTCTGTTGAGATTTAATAAGCATAAAGCCGTCCGATATTGGTAAACAGGTTCTTTAGGATATATTTCAAGCAACTGATGATACAATGGTAAGGCATTCTGAAAATCATTAACTGAAAAATAACGTGCGGCATTTTCTTTCAGGTTTGTCTTTACTGAATCCTGTGCATTCAGGATGCAGGACAATGTCAGGCAAACCCAGAAAACTGTCAATTTAAATATCAATTGCTTCAATGAATTCATGTTTTTTTCATATTAAAAACAATGCAAATTACCAATTCAATAATTAATTCAACAAAAGAATTTTGAATATTTACTCACATTGTGGAATAAAAAATTTATCTTCTCTGCGCAAATTATTAAAAAAACAATTTATGAGAAGTACTTCTTTTTTAGTATTGCTGATAAGCAGTATGGTA
>CAZBCB010000482.1:1406-2358 GCA_964489905.1 uncultured Bacteroidales bacterium | reverse complement strand
TTTTCAGATTTCTCCGGTAGTCAGCTGAAAGAAACACACTATGATGTCCCAGCAAAGGATATTCCTTGTCGAGCCCCCAATGAATAACTATTGCAGAGCATGTATATTTTAGCCGGTTTATTTTTGCCGCCATTTTACTTTCAGGCAAAAGGTTGCGATATGCATAAGGTAAATCCGCATTTGTGATAATTATATCAGCTTTCACTGTCTGACCGTTTTCTAAAACAATACCTTCAGCTTTGTTTACATTTGTAATAATTTTCATTACCGGACTCTTATAAAAAAACTGTACCCCAAGTTTTTCAGCTTCTGAAATAAGCGTCTCAGTGATTTTATACATTCCGCCAATTGGAAAAGCAGAACCTTCGGCAAGTTCTGATGCCGGTATCATTGCAAACAATGCCGGAGCCTGCAAAGGATTTTGGCCAACATATATATTCTGAAAAGTAAAAGCCAGTCTCAGATGTTCATCTCTGAAAAATTTTTTTATATAGGCTGAATGCCGCTTATATGTTTTTAGTCTGAGTAAAAGCAACACATTATCCCATGTAACAAAGTCAGTGACTTTATAAAAATTACGGCCAATAAGATTCTTCATCGACAATTTAAAAAACATATAACCTGTCTCAACATAACGCTGTAATCTGCCAAAACTACCCGGTTCAATTCCTTCAAGGTTTCTATGCATTAACTCATTATTGGTTGAAAAAGGTATTTCAGTGCCATCTTCAAAATAAACGGTATAAAGCTTTGACAGTGGTATGTTTTTAAAACAATTTTCCCTGATGCCCATGGCTTCAAAAACTGATTTGTAAATGGAAGGCATCAGATATATGGTAGCGCCCATATCAAACCGGTGTCCGTCGCGAATTACCTGACTGCATCGTCCGCCAGGAAATGCATTTTTTTCAAATACCTTTACTTTATATCCGTTGCGGGCAAGAAAAACTGA
>CAZBCB010000482.1:225-1378 GCA_964489905.1 uncultured Bacteroidales bacterium | reverse complement strand
GGTAGCAATTCCGCCAACACCTGCTCCAATTATTACTATATTTTTATTATCCATTTTATATAGATGAAATTCTTTCCGAAAGTATGTATTTTGTTTATTAAATCAGCGAAAAAAGCTTTTAAGTTTTAAATTAAAGCATCTCTTTTGTATTATAATTAAATGACAATAATTTTTTTTGAAAATGAAAATATTATTTATCGGAGGTACGGGCTTTATTAGCACTGATGTCAGCCGCCTGACCATAGAAAAGGGATTTGAATTATACATGTTAAATCGTGGAATTCATGCTAATGACATTTCCGGATTCCATCAACTCAAAGCTGATATTCAGAATAAGGATGATGTCAGGAAAGCTATAAAGAATTTAAAGTTTGACGTTGTGGTAGACTGGATTGCTTACGCCAGAGATGATATTGATCGCGACCTTGAACTCTTCAGGGGAAAGATCAACCAGTATATTTTTATCAGTTCAGCTTCGGCTTATCAAAAACCTCCTGAATACTACCTGATTACTGAGTCAACACCTTTAAATAATCCCTTCTGGGAATATTCAAGAAACAAAATTGACTGTGAACAACGGCTCATGAAAGCCTTTCATGAAGAAGGATTTCCTGTAACCATAGTCAGGCCTTCACTGACCTATAGCAGAAATTTCCCTGTTGCAATCGGCGGCTGGGGATGTTATACGCTCGCAAACCGCATTTTAAATGACAAACCCATTATTGTTCATGGTGATGGCACTTCATTATGGGTTGTTACCCATGCTGCCGACTTTGCCAAAGGTATTACAGGACTCTTCGGAAATCCCGAGGCTATTGGTCAGGCTTTTCATATCACTTCTGACGAAGTGCTCACATGGAATCAGATATATAATTATATTGCCCGGGCATTGGGAAAGGAGCCAATTATAGTGCATATCCCTTCTGATTTCATCGCTAAGGTTTCTCCGCAGTTTAAGGGTACACTGCTTGGTGATAAAAGCTGGAGCGTGGTTTTTGACAACAGTAAAATTAAAACCTATGTCCCGGGTTTCAAGGCTGACATCCCATTCAGCAAAGGTATCAGACAAACCATTGAATGGTTTAATGCCGACGAAAAACGAAAAATTATAAACCATGAAGTCGATAGGGAAATAGACAGGATTATTAAGTTT
>CAZBCB010000482.1:0-215 GCA_964489905.1 uncultured Bacteroidales bacterium | reverse complement strand
AATAAAAACATGTAATATCTGATCCTTTTTTCTGAAGGATTATTACAACATGCTCCTGAAACTATTTTCGTTACCCTTAACCTGATCAAGCTTGTTAAGCTTGTATTTGATGATGGCTAAGGTTGTAGTTTTCCATAAAGTATAATCTTTTGCAAGATCGGCAATATGATTAATAGCAAACATATACTGATCAGCTATCTGAACATTGCCCTTCA
>CAZBCB010000481.1:0-2360 GCA_964489905.1 uncultured Bacteroidales bacterium | reverse complement strand
TTATTTTATTTCCACCAAATTTTTCGTTTAGAATCCGCAACGATTTATTGAAAGAATGATTTTTCGGAAGAATATTATTGGAATCCTGAGCTATTTTAAACCATATAAAACCTGTTACAGAAAATGCCAGATAGAAAAGAAATATGTAAATTATCCTCAGCGGCCTTTTATTTACTGCGTTTACGATTACATCGAGCAACCTGTCAACAGGGCCGTTAATATGCCCGGCATAACTTTTCTGAATCTTGCCTTTTTTAAGAAGTGACATTACTGACGGAATATAAATGAGGCTAAGCAAAAGAGCAAAACCTACACCAATTGATGCCACAACACCTATCTGACTTGCAGGTTTAAGAATATGAACCGTTAATCCCATGATGCCTGCAATTGTGGTTAAACCGCACAATAAAACCGGACGTTTTAAATAGCGATAGGATTCCACCGCTATGCTTTCCATGGTAATGTCAGGCTGTGTGGCATTTAATTCCTGATATTTTGTGATAAAATAAACACCATAGTTATTAGCTATAGCAATCATCATTATAGGCACCAGTATGCCGATAATACTTAACTCCCACCCAAACAGGGGTATCAACGCCATAGCAATAATTATGGAATAAACTACAACTGAAAAGGGTAAAAAAACGCCACGTTTCTCTTTGAATGAAATCCACAGAAAAATAAACATGACCATTAACCCAATGGGCAAAAGCAACATCATATCACGGGCTACTTTGCGGCTGGTTTCATCCCGCAAATAAGGCTGCCCGTTAATATATACCTTCTCATTACCGGGATATTCGTTGATTTTTTTATATATAGCATCCATAAGGACTTTATCATCGACGTCCTTCCGGGTATTTAAAATGATTAAGGTATATCTGAAGTCGTCTGAAACGATGAATTTATATGCAAGATCATTGTTCCTGATTTCTTTCCGGAGCATTTCCTTTTCATTTTCATTATCAGGTATGGTTTTTACAACAGGATCAACAATCATTACGCCTTCTTCGCCTCTGATATTTTTAATATCAAATAATGAAATTACCCGGTCAAATTCACTCATACGATTAAATTCCCTGCTTAAATCCCTTATTCTTGATAATGTGGCTGCATTCAATACATCTTCTGATTCAAAAACAAGAATTACCGGATCTTTATTACCAAATACCTCACTTATTTTATCGGTATTCGCTTTCGGTGGTATGTTTTGAGGAAGGTATGATTCAAGGTCTGAATTTATACTAACAGTGGTTAAAGGAATAATACCTGCCACTGCTATCAGCATAGTTAGAATAATAATCAACCACCTGTATTTTAATATGAAACTGTCTTTATGCATGTTATATAAAATATATTAGAAACTGACTTTACACTCAATAAACAAACCGTTAAGAACATCTTTTGAATAGCTGAAAACCGATTTTGAAGGACCGTTCATGTATGACATTCCGGCTGCTACGGCAAGTGCATCGGCAGCTTTCAGTGTTATTTTCGGCCGTATTAAATACTCCTCAGATGTAAGGTTGTAATATCCTGTGATTTCTATATTCATTAAATCATAGGCAAATGATTTATTCAGACTTAGCATCATGGCATGATTGGTCTGCTTCTGCTGATAAAATATTTTACGGTTAAACAAAGCAGATTCATAATAAATAAGTGCTTCAGCATATTGCATCTGTGCCAAAGGGTCGGAAGGATTTTCAAGCACTGGCTTTCTGAGGGACGTATAATCAAATGTATATTTACCGATATACTGTAAAATGGTGTTTACACCACCAAAATCGTGTTCGAGACCTAAAACGTAAGAAAAATCAGGATGTGGGATATACATGGCCGTATCATAATTATCAGTGAAATTAAAAGCCATCTCGCCTCTTACAATCCAGGAATCTAAAGGCAGAGCAAAATCGGCACCTGCAGTTTTTTTTAGGTAAGGAACCGGTGAATTTGTGACAGACGGATAACCTCCTGACCAGTCTATTCCCTGAACCGTATAACCATGAAAAGGATCATAGCCCCTGAACCATGATAATGAGAATCCGATTTCAGGCAGTTCTATATTGAAACGTGCTGCATAGGAACCATTCTTAAACTTCCTGCCGGGCAAAATAGGTGGATTAAAATGTACAAAATCGCCCAGGTCAAACAATTCATAACGATAAACTGATGGAGTATAAAAAGGAATTCCTATTAATTCAATATCTATTACTGACGTTAGCCGCGATCTTGTCCTTATCATAAAATTAGCCATCTTTTGATCATCAGGATCAGATGAAAGAAAAAAGTAATCATTTGGCGTAATATTGTTTGTAGGATTAAAACCGTCTGCCCGCCCCCAGCTTACTATCTGGTTC
>CAZBCB010000480.1:0-2370 GCA_964489905.1 uncultured Bacteroidales bacterium | reverse complement strand
CATGTATTATAAAGTTTATTTCGTCGGAAAAAATGGACTTACCATAATTCATCTTGATTCTGTTTCTGAGATCAGAAATTCTCCTGCAACAGTCATTTCAAAAGCAGTGATATTGCATAAAGGCAAAGTTATTCGTGAATATTTTGAAATCCCTGATACCCTGCATATACCATTTGGCAACTACGCCCTGAAAATTGAATTCTTTTTGCCTGATTTTAGCAGGCCGGAAAAGAATTTATATCGTTACCAGTTTAAACCGGCCGGAAAAAATGCCGAATGGAATGACCTGCATGCATCAGGTAACATACTGCTGGGCGGATTCGGACAGGGAAGTTATGATTTTATAGTAACCGGATCAACAATTAATAATGAATGGAATTCACAACCTGCCAAATTGTTTATTAAAGTGGATGTTCCTTTCTGGAGGTCAAAACTGGCTTACACGGTTTATTTACTTTTTATCGTATCAATAATAATTTTGATCTTCCGTTACTGGACAAGGCAACTAATAAAGGCTAACAGAGAATATAAAGAAAAAGAGAAAATTGCCCGCCAAATTATGTTACAGAAAGAAGAACTTACCTTAAAAAATAAAAGTATCACAGATAGTATTAATTATGCACGCAGAATACAAAATGCAATCCTGCCACCTCTGAAATTGCTTAAATCATACTTTCCGCAAT
This sequence comes from uncultured Bacteroidales bacterium, assembly GCA_964489905.1. Classification (GTDB taxonomy): domain Bacteria; phylum Bacteroidota; class Bacteroidia; order Bacteroidales; family UBA10428; genus UBA5072. The sequence goes on along the minus strand of CAZBCB010000480.1, from coordinate 1,687 downwards.
CATTTTTATTATATATGCCTAAAGACATAGTTAGTGGCGATTTCTACTGGGTCAACAAACTATATAATAAAATATTTATTGCGGCAGTTGACTGCACCGGTCATGGTGTCCCCGGCGCATTTATGTCAATTATAGGATTTGAACTTTTCAGAAAAATTACAAATATCGAAGGATTAACAAGACCTTCGGACATATTAAACAAGCTTAACGAAGACTTTCATGAAATATTCAAGGACGTCGATAATATTGTGCTTAGAGACGGCATGGATGTTGCCTTTTGTGCAATTGATTTAAATGACATGATTCTTGAATATGCTGGTGCATTTTGTCCGTTATATCTGATAAGAGATAATAAAATCACAGAAATAAAAGGTGACAGGTTTGCCATTGGCCTTGATGAAATAAACTTCAAGGATCAGAGTTTCAAAAACCACATGATTCCCCTGCAGCAAGGAGATATCATTTACATCTTTTCCGATGGTTATGCTGACCAGTTTGGAGGCCCTGACGGGAAAAAATTCAAATACCGCCGTTTCAGACACCTGTTACTTAACATACACCAGCTTCCTATGGAAAGCCAGCAGGACATACTTGAAACAAGTCTCCGTGAATGGAAAGGAGACCACGAACAGGTTGATGATATAATGGTAATAGGAATAAAAGTTAACTTTTAGCCTTATTCATTAATTTCAAGAAGATTTTTCATTTTCTGAATAAGCAAATCAACATGAAAAGGCTTGCTGATGTAGTCATTCATTCCGGCAGCAAGACAGGTTTCCTTATCACCTGAAAGAGCATTTGCAGTAATGGCTATAATAGGCGTATGTGAATTGGTTGCTGACTCTAGTTCTCTTATTTTCTTGGTGGCTATTATTCCATTCATCACAGGCATCTGAATATCCATAAGTATCAGATCATATTTAGATGTGCCAAATTTGTCAAGTGCCTCTTTCCCATGATGTGCAATATCAATGTTTTTTACAGCATTTTTCAGACTTAAAATAATGATTTTCTGATTAATGGCGTTGTCTTCAACCAGCAAAATATTGGCATCACGAAGATCTATCTTCTTTTTACCGGGCAATAATTTATTGGCTTCCTTCTCTGTTTCGAGTTTATGTGCAGGTAACCGTGTATCTTTTCTTAATTCAAGCGTAAAACTTAACAGCGTTTTATTTTCTTCACTGACTATTTCTAAATCACCTTTATAATACTGAATAATTTTTTTTGCAATAGTAAAATCCAGAAAAAACTCATCCAATAAATCTGTGGCGGCATTTATAGAATCCCTGTCAGGCTTACCATAAAAATTACCAAATTCATCCCGGTCAATATGCAGTGTCGGACACTTAATTGTAAACGATAGTTCAGCAAAGGTTTCATTTTCTTCAAGCTGCTCAACATCAATTATTATTTCAAGTTTCTCTTTCGTTTCTGATTTAATAATGTTTTCAATGATATTCAAAAAAATCTGTTTGATCCTTATAGGGTCACCAACAAAATAGTTTCTTATATTTCTTGAGACATGTAGCTGAATGTTTATTCTGTCTCTGTGCTGATCACGAAATAGCCTCAGTGTGTTATTAATGGTAGAAAACAAATCAAAACTTACCTGTGCACTTAATTCTTTTTCAATTTTAACCTCAGATACTTTAACAATATTATTAACTACATTAATCAGATTATT
>CAZBCB010000479.1:0-2378 GCA_964489905.1 uncultured Bacteroidales bacterium | reverse complement strand
TTTTCCATGGCGTGGCCGGATTCTGAGCCTGTGTTGCTGTATAACTGTCATTACCAATTGAAGCAGAGATATAAAAATTAACTGAAAATGAATTGAACCCAGAAAGAAAGAAAATCAATGCTGAAATTATACTTCTGTTGCGCAGAAAATGAATGATCATAATAACGGTAAAAAATTTTCAGCAAAGTTAGCGAATGTCAGGTTAAAAGTAAAAAAAGAAATATGGAATAAGTTAAACCGAAGTATGATGAATTTATAAATTCATCGTACTCGGGTTAAAATCAATTCCTGCAAGTGATGGCCTGAATGTTTTTAATTCCAGGTGTCATAAATTTTTTAATTCATGGCACCCGGGTAAAATTGAAACCTGTTTTGTTAACTCAGGGAATATATATTTTCAGAGGAATTGAATACTGATTGACAGAAAGAACAATGAGATAATAGCCTGTTCGTATTGAAGAAACATCAATCTCTATAGGAGTATCAGTAATTCTGTTGTTATAAACACATACTCCCTGCATTGAATAAATTGAACAATAATTGATATCTGCGGACAATTCCTCTGGTTTTATTAACAGCTTATTGTTTTCTATAATACAGTATAAATTCTGGTTATTATTATCGTCTGATAAATCAAGTGTAGTACCCTGATTGGTGATTGCAATCAAACAATGGCCTGAAACATCTGAGCCATCCGTCGCATGGGCAATAGCTTTTACTATTCCGTCAGCAAGTCCAGTGATTTTACCTGTTTCATCAATAACAGCTGCTCCGGTAAGATTTTCAACAATCCATTCAATAGGTTTATCTGATGCTGCATCAGGTACAATATCAGCTTTAAGTTGAAGGCTGCCTTGTTTTTCTTTTATTATTGGCAGAATATTATCGACGGGGGCTACATAAATGGCTTCAATCATTACATCTTGAACGATTGTAATTCCGAAAGTGTCAGACACACCAGAACCATCATTCGCTATGGCAATAGCGGCAACAGTTCCTTCTGATACCGCAGTAACCAGTCCGTTCTGAGTTATCGTAGCCTTTCCTGTAATATTTTTGATTTTCCATGTAACTGATTTATCAAGTGCATAATCAGGTAATACAGTGACATTTAACTGCATGGTTTCACCCAGAGCAGAAATATAATCTTTTCCGTTTGCTGATGAAACCGAAATGGATGAGACTCTTTTATCGAGCAGACTATTGTATAATTCTTCTTCAATTTTAAACAGGATCAATGAAGAATACGGCAGCAGATTGAAATTGTGATATTTATAGCCCTTAACATCAACATAATAATTATTATCTTTAATAGAAATAGATTTTGCAGAAGGATTATAAAAGAATCTGATGGAATCCTCAGTTATGGTTTTCTGAATTTTTGTTTTAAAAAGTTGTACGTTATCCAGCCAGCAAATTGAATTATCTTCATCAACTTCAAAATCTATTCTTGCATTATTCTCAGATGATGTCGGAGTGAAAAGTACTTCATATTCCTGCCTGTTTTGTGAAATAATAACAAACTGTCCCTGACCTAAATTGTTATAGGGAGAAACAGCATTGCGCATAAATACACGTACTTTTTTATCAGGATTTGAAGAAATCATTGTAAATTTTAAAGTATAATTCTCGCCTGCAACAACTTGACCAACAGTACTATAAACAGCTAAGTAATTGCTTGGATTATTTGGCTGATTGAATTCTATTTTTAAGCAGCCGTTGTCAAGTTTGCCACTATTATCCCAGGATATAACTCCATTACCATAATTTGACCATGAATTCCAACCGGTAATATTATTAATGAATGTTCCATTTGCAAATTTATTGTCGCCCTCATAACCAATAATTTTATAAACCGGTAATTTAAACGGGCTGGAGTTGGAATTCAGGTCATGACTAAATTCTTTCTGCCATCCGCCCAGATTCAATGACCTTGAAATTTTATTTGTTCCTTCAAAATATGATAAGGTAATAATATTATCTTCATTAACTGGTCTGCAGTAATAATTTTTATTTATTAATCCCAGTTTACTGATATCATTTTTGCTGTTTGTTACAACCATAGATACTTTCTGGGAATTCATCCTCGAAAACAAAATATTATTGGTAATAGTAAGATTTTTATTTAATACAGAAAGATCGGGATCACTGAAGTTTAAATCGATTTGTTCATAATTATTGTATATTGTATTTCCACTTAGGATGTTATTATTGGAATATATATTAAAAAATATTCCTGCGCCTGCGCAATTTGCAACAGGCGCAAACTGGCATTGCTCGGCCTGCGCAAACCCTGCTCCCAACCTTGCACCGTCTTCGTCGAGACATTCAATGCGGCCGCGAACAGTCCTTGCGACATATTCAGACGCTTGCGCACC
>CAZBCB010000478.1:0-2379 GCA_964489905.1 uncultured Bacteroidales bacterium | reverse complement strand
CATTAGTTCACTTTGCTACTAATGATAAATCAGGGTTTAATGATGTTTTGGCATTGTAAAATAATCATTAACAATGAATTATGCACATAAGACAGGGATAAAAAAAAGAGTAATTGTATATGTTGATGGTTTATACAAGTATTGGTGTTAAATATATTTCATACTTTAAACACTTTTTCAATGTTCTCTTTTAGTTTTTTCTTGACCTCATCTATATCCTGAGGCATACCCAGTTCTCTTTCCATCGATGTTACTCCTTTGTCAATAAAACCACAAGGATTGATATATCTGAAATAATTCAGGTCGGTATTGACATTCAGGGCAAATCCGTGCATGGTAACGGCACGGCTTACTTTAACGCCAATAGCGCATATCTTGCGTGCCTTTTGTGCATTAACGGCATCGAGCCATACACCGGTGGCCCCGCTCATACGGGTTGCTATTAGGCTATAATCTGCAAGCGTATTAATTATCACCTGTTCAATACTATATATATATTTTTTCACACCCATTTGAAATGACTCGAGGTCAAAAATAGGATATCCGACAATCTGCCCCGGCCCGTGATAAGTGATGTCGCCTCCCCTGTCGGTTTTATAAAATGTTGCCCCAATTTTTTTCAGAAATGACGCTCTGATGAGCAGATTGTTTTCTTTTCCGCTACGGCCAAGGGTGAATACATGCGGATGTTCAACAAGAATAAGATAATTCAGAGGTTTTCCTGTATCTTTTGATGCGAGCACCTCTTTGTGAAGCATGGCCTGATAATCCCATGTTTCTTTGTAATCACGTAATCCGAGGTCAATGAAGTTTATTTCAGGCATGGAGAATAACTTTTTAGTAATAAATTAATGTTTATAATGAGGTTAATCATCTGACATTCTTACAATTTTTGGATAAAAAATGCCCGCTGTATCAACCAGTTCCTGCTGATATTGCATAATGACTTGAATATCCTTATAAGCTTGAGGAGCTTCGTCGGTACCACCACCGATAAGCTCAACACCATAACGGGCAAGGGTTTCCTTTACCTGTTTTGGCGAAAAGCGAGATTTGGCTTCAGCCCTCGACATAATGCGTCCTGCACCATGTGATGCCGACCAAAGTGAAGCAGGATTATCTTTGCCTGAAACGATAAATCCGGGAGATATCATCGACCCGGGGATGATGCCATATAGGCCTTTTCTGGCCGGTGTTGCCCCTTTGCGGTGAATGATCACCTCAGTACCATCATTTAATTTTTCTTTCCATGCAAAATTATGATGGTTTGAAATCTGCAATACCGGTTTTTCAGCTAAAGCATCAGAAAGCTTCTGATGGATGATTTCATGATTGGCGGCTGAATAATCACCTGCAAGGTTCATTGCCTGCCAGTATTCCAGGCCTTCTTCCTCACTAAGTTCAAGCCATGCCAGGTTAATTACCCCTTTGGGAAGCTTTCGTTTGTTTTTGGCTATGGATGTATAATGCTGGGCTATACTGGCACCCATATTTCTTGAACCGGAGTGGGAAAGGATTCCAAGGTATTCTCCACGGGCAATCTTAAGATCGGGATTATCATCAGGTATATGAACAATTCCTATGTCAACAAAATGATTGCCATGCCCCGATGTACCAAGTTGGTGGTAAGCATTGTCCTTTAACGAACGGAGGAAAGCGATTTCACTGAATTCATGACGATCCATCACCGGATGTTCTTTTTTACCTGAAAATTCGTCATGGCCAAACCGTGTGTTTTCAATAAGTATTTTTTTCAGTTTTTCGCGGTTATTATCAATAAATGCAGGAGGTAGTTCATAAACCGAAAGGCACATACGACATCCGATATCCATACCAACCCCAAAAGGAATGATAGCATTTTTTGTTGCCAACACACCTCCTATTGGCAGTCCATAACCGCTGTGTGCATCAGCCATCAGTGCTCCGGCAACTGTAACCGGTAGCCTCATTGCCGTTTCCATTTGTTCAATAGCTTCTTTTTCAATAACGTCGGGGCCAAAAATTAAGTACTCCTTTTTATTTTCATTAAGCTTAATATCGTATGATGAGGCTTTTACAACTTTTGCCGGCAGGCCCGTAAGCATTTCAACCAGAGGTTTAAAAACAGGGTGACCGGCAAATGCCGCAGGATTTTCCCTGATCTCCTTAATAATTTGTAAAATATCCTGCTTTTCGGGCTGCTTGTAATGTTTCCTTGCAATATTAATGATCAGGCTGATTATATCATCATCCTTGTATCCGGCTTTTTCAACTTCCCTTGCTCTGAGTTTAAGTTTTTTCATGAAGCAAAGTTAAGAATATAGCAATTAACCCAAGTACGATGAATTTGTAAATTCATCCAGGCTGATAAAAATAGAAAGGGCAATGCAGATTGAATAA
>CAZBCB010000477.1:0-2381 GCA_964489905.1 uncultured Bacteroidales bacterium | reverse complement strand
AATCTTGTGATGCTATTGTTCAGGCATGGTATGCCGGTGAATCGGGCGGACAGGCAGTTGCCGATGTATTATTCGGCGATTACAATCCTTCAGGTAAACTTCCAATTACATTCTATAAAAGCTCCGATCAATTGCCCGATTTTGAAAATTACTCGATGAAAGGACGGACTTACCGATTTTTCGACGATGCTCTATTCCCATTTGGATTTGGCTTAAGCTATACGAAATTTGAGATTGGACTGGCAGGTTTGAATAAATCGACGATTAATAAAAATGAATCTGTGGAACTAGATATCCCAATAACCAATAAAGGTAAAATAAAAGGAACCGAAGTTATTCAGGTATACGTTAAAAAATGTGGAGATATTGATGGTCCCATTAAGACCCTGAGAGCATTTAAGCGAGTAGAATTACAAGCTGGTGAATCCAAAAAGGTGGTGATTTCTCTCCCACCTTCAGCCTTTCAATTTTTCGATCAAAATATTGGTAATTTGTCGGTTTCAAATGGCGAATATCTTATATATTATGGCAATAGCTCGAACGATAAAGATCTTAAAAATTTAAAAATTCAAATCGTAAATTAATCGGACAATTATTATAAAAAATGCGAAACATCTTAATATTTTTTTGCATAATAGTCTTGAATAATGCCGAAGTATTTAATCAAGACATGAACTTAGCAACTAACCCTATAATTTTTTCCGATGTGCCCGATATGTCAATTATTAGAGTCGATGATTCATTTTATATGAGTAGTACAACCATGCATATAAATCCGGGTGTGCCGATAATGAAATCAAAGGATCTGGCAAACTGGAAAATTGTTTCATATGCATACGATGTTCTGGAAGACATAGATGAAACAAATCTTAAAAACGGCAAACATGATTATGGTAAAGGCTCATGGGCAAGTTGCTTACGTTATCATAAAGGAATTTATTACTTGAGCACTTTTTCGCATACCACTCATAAAACATATATTTTTAAAACTAAAAACATTGAAAGTGGTAAATGGGAAAGAATTGCATTTTCTCCTGCATTGCATGATCATACCATTTTATTCGACGATGATGGGAAAATTTATATTATTTGGGGAGCAGGTAAATTAAATATCGCTGAATTAAAAGATGACTTATCTGGATTGAAAGAAGGTACGGAACGAATTTTAATTGAGAATGCCAGTTTGCCGGCAGGAGAAAGCATAGGCCTGCCTGCCGAGGGTTCACAAGTATTTAAAGTGAATGGTATATACTATTTGTTTAATATTACCTGGCCCAGAGGAGGGATGCGAACGGTTGTTGTTCATCGGGCAAATAGTATTTATGGTCCATGGGAAGGACGAGTGGCACTTCAAGACAAAGGCATTGCTCAGGGTGGGATAGTTGATATGCCCGATGGGCGATGGTTTGCTTATTTGTTCCGCGATTATGGTGCAGTAGGCCGAATTCCATATTTCGCTCCAGTTTCATGGGTAGACGGTTGGCCTGTAATTGGAATAAACGGTAAAGTGCCAGATACTCTGGATTTACCCGCTAATAAAGGTATTATTCCTGGAATTGTGGCCTCTGATGAGTTTGATAGAAAAAATGGCGAACCAGAACTGCCTTTAGTCTGGCAATGGAATCATAATCCCGATCATCAGTTCTGGTCAATTAATGAACGTAAAGGTTACTTGCGTCTTAAAACCGGTTATATATCTGACAATTTTGAATTCGCAAGGAATACCTTAACACAACGTACTTTTGGCCCAGCTTGCGAAGGCGTTGTAAAAATTGATGTAGCAAATATGAAAGATGGTGATTATGCCGGATTGGCTGTTTTGCAGAAAAATTATGGGTGTGTTGGCGTTAAGTACCAGAACGGACAAAAAAAGTTAACCATGGTTAGTGCACAAAGAGACAATACACCCGAAGAGGTTGAATCGATTAATCTGAGTAATAATACAGTTTACCTCAAAATTGTATGTGATTTTGAAAACCTGGTCGATACAGCGGCTTTTTTGTATAGCCTCGATGGAAATAATTGGTTTAGATTAGGAAATACAATGAAAATGCGATATAGCCTGGCTCACTTTATGGGTTATAGATTTGCATTGTTTAATTATGCCACCAGAAAACCTGGCGGTTATGTCGATTTCGATTGGTTCAGGGTTAAACCTTATATTCGTGAAAAAAAATTGTAATACCCTTTTTATTGGTATTAACTTATTTTAATGTTTATACAAGTGAAAAATGAGAATGAATAAATTTATAAAATGGGTAATTTATTTTTTCCCAGTTTCCATATTTGCGCAAAATCCTATTATTACCAATATCTTTTCAGCCGATCCTTCGGCGCATGTATTTAATGGTAGTGTTTATGTATATCCTTCACACGATATT
>CAZBCB010000476.1:0-2406 GCA_964489905.1 uncultured Bacteroidales bacterium | reverse complement strand
CATCCTTATTTTTATTAGCCCGGATGAATTTGTTATTTCACCGTACTTGGGATAATTTTTAATCTGGTCTTCTAATCCATTTTGTAAAACAGTTGATGATAAAAGATTGATTACCAGAAATTATTTAATAGTTTATAGCAAACAGGTTTTCTGCAACTTCTGTTTATCTGGCTTGAGTTAAAAAAGAAAGTAATTAATCATCAAGCAAGCCGCGGATAATTCCCCTTTCAGATTTGCGTATGAATGATAAAATCTGGTCTCGTTCGGATGATACCGGAAAATTATTCTCAATGTAATTAACTGCGTCGGAATGGTTCATTCCTTTTTGATAAATGGTACGGTAGATCTCCTGAAGTTCCTGAATTTTTTCCTGACTGAAGTTTCTTCGTTTCAGTCCTACAATATTTAATCCGGCATAAGCCAATGGATCACGGCCGGCAAGGATATAAGGCGGAACATCTTTTCCGACTTTGCTGCCTCCCTGGACAAAAGCATGTGCTCCGATACGGACAAACTGATGCACAATGCAACCTCCGCCGAGTGTGGCCCAGTCGTCCATTTCCACTTCGCCGGCAAGGCCGACATACCCGACAAGAATGCAATTATTGCCGATTACACAATCATGTGCAACATGCACATACGACATGACAAGGCAATTTGACCCAATTACTGTTTTGCCTTTTGATTTGGTACCCCGGTTGATAGTAACACATTCACGAATGGTAGTGTTATCACCAATTTCAGCTGTAGTTTTTTCTCCGGCAAATTTTAGGTCTTGCGGTATGGCTGATATTACAGCACCCGGAAAGACTCTGCAGTTTTTACCTATGCGGGCACCATCCATAATTATAGTATTAGGCCCTATCCATGTGTTGTCGCCGATTACCACATCAGCATATATAGTAGTAAACGGACCGATTTCCACGTTTTTTCCTATTACGGCATCCGGATGTATGGATGTCATAGGATGAATCCTGGTATTTGCGTTATTGAATTTCAATTTTTCTTAATATTTGGTTTTGGAGCCATCTGTGCCATAAATTCAGCTTCAATGGCTATCTGATCTCCAACAAATCCTTGTCCAAAGCACAATGCAATACCTCTTCTTACAGGTTCTTTTAATACCATCCTGATGTTTAGCGTATCACCAGGTACAACTTTCCGTTTAAATCTTACTGAATCAATGCGAAGGAAGTAAAGCACGTAATTGTCAGGGTCGGGAACAAAACTTAACAACAATATACCCCCAACCTGTGCCAGCGCTTCAATCTGCAAAACACCCGGCATTACAGGTTCATCAGGATAATGACCGGCAAAAAATGCCTCATTCATGGTAACGTTTTTTATACCGGTTACCATCCATTTATCCATATAGGTAATTTTGTCAACCAGCAGGAATGGATGCCTGTGCGGCAGTCTGCGCATAATTTCATTTATGTCAAACAATGGTTCGGCATTCGGATCATATACCGGTGGCAAAGGTTTGCCCTGTTCTGATTTAATAAGTTTTCGCAAAATTTTTGCCATTTCGGTGTTGGCATGATGCCCCGGTCGTGTGGCTATTATTTTACCCTTTATCCGTGCTCCGGCAAGTGCCAGATCACCGATAACATCAAGTAATTTATGTCTGGCCGGTTCATTGCTGAAATAAAGGTCAAGATTATTAAGAATGCCTTCAGGCCTTACTTTTATTTTGGGTTTATTAAATAATTCAGCAAGATGATCAAGCTCTTCCTGCGTTACGGGACGGTCAATGATTACAATGGCATTATCGAGGTCACCTCCTTTAATAAGATTATGCTTTAACAAAACTTCAAGCTCATGTAAAAATACAAATGTACGGCATGGTGCATATTCCTTGTCAAAATGATCTGACTCAGAATAGGAAGCAAACTGGTAACCCAGTACTTTGGAATTGTAATCAATATGTACATCAACGGAAAACCTGTCATCGGGATAAGCCACGAGCTCAATACCTTTTGCTTCGTCTCTGTATGTTATTTTTTCCTTTATCTGGTAATAAAATCTTTCAGCATTTTGTTCGGTAATCCCGGCTTTTGAAATTTCTTCAACATAGTATCGTGAGCTGCCATCAAGTATTGGTAATTCAGGGCCATTTAACTCCATCAGGGCATTATCAATACCCATTCCTGACAAGGCTGCCATTAAATGCTCAACGGTAGAAACCGATCCGTTCTTTTCAACCAGCTTTGTACCTCTTTCAGTATCAACAACATTTTCAGCAACAGCCCTGATTACAGGTTGCCCTTCAAGATCCATCCGTTTGAACTGATAACCACTGTTTTCCGGAGCAGGCTTTATAACCAATTCTACTTCAGCTCCGGTATGTAATCCTCTGCCTTTTAACTCAATGGGGTTAGCAATAGTTCTTTGTTTATCCGACAT
>CAZBCB010000475.1:0-2408 GCA_964489905.1 uncultured Bacteroidales bacterium | reverse complement strand
GCTCTATAGCTTGTTTTTATTGCTGTTCACCCTACTTCGTCGGAGAAAAGCAATAAATAATTGATTTACAAATACATATAAAATCAACGAAGTACTACAATATTTTTCAAATGATTATATATCAATTGATTAACTGATTTAAGGGACACTGACTAATCTCGGATTCATCAAAATCTTTTCAGCTGAGGAATATGAATTAATATCTGGGGTCTTTTTTAAACGGCATTTTAGCCATTTTTTCTACTTCAATACCTGGGAAGCCGAATTCTTCAACAACTTTTCCCAGAATCAGATATATACCATTTCCCCTGAAAGGATATTTTTTAAGCGAATCAGGAAAATGAACCGTATCAAAAAACTCACCGTGAATATCGACAAAACATCCGAAGTGCATCCATTCTCCTTTAATTGTCCGAACATATTTCACAGTGACAAGGTTTCCGAGAATTCTGATTATTTTGCCGGTGTATTTCAGCAGATCACAGGCAAAAATGTTTCCCCTGAACTTTGTTTCGAGCATGTCAAAGGCTGAAAGACTTACCGGAAAGCCAAGCAACTCAGTTTCATCATAAGCATCTTCAAGCATAGTTTGCTCGAGTTCAGGCAGGATGAATTCACGGGCTGTTTCTTTAAATAAACCGGGCATGACCGGCTTTTTTTTTGCATAGCTGGTTAGCATATGTGCTTCCCATAGGAGTTGCTTTTTCGTTTTTCCTGTGAACCGAAATGCATTCAGCCTGATCAAAGTAACGAGTTGTTCGTTCCCTGCCGGCACACGTCTGATGAAATCCTCGAGGCTTTGATACGGGCCGTTTTTCTCCCTTTCATAAATTATGTTTTCAGCTGTTTTCTGTTCGAGGCTGGCAATATGAACCAGTCCGATATAAATGTCTTTACCGTAAATGCATGTTTTGTAATGGCTCTGGTTAACGCAGGGCAGGTTAATGTTGGCTCCGGAGCGGCGCGCTTCGTTAAAATAAACCCACGTGCGGTAAAAACCACCAAAATTATTGATAACTGCCACCATAAATTCGGGAGGGAAATAGGTTTTAAGGTAAAGGCTCTGATAACTTTCAACGGCATAAGAAGCAGAGTGGGCCTTAGAGAAAGCATATCCGGCAAATGAGGCAACCTGACGCCAGACCTCAGCAATGAGTTCTTCAGGATAATTTTTTGCGTGGCAGTTTTCATAAAACCGGTTACGGATGCGTTCGAATTCCTTTTTTGAGCGTAACCTGCCGGCCATTGCACGACGTAAAATATCAGCATCAGCAAGATTAAGATCTGCAAAATGATGGCAAATTTTAATCACATCTTCCTGAAATACCATAACACCATATGTTTCTTTCAACTGTTCTTCCATAATCGGATGAAGATAATTGAAGCTTCCGGGATTATGAAAACGACGTATATATTCTTTCATCATGCCTGATTTTGCCACGCCGGGCCTGATAATTGAACTTGCCGCTACCAGTGAAAGATAATTATTGCAACGCAGCTTTTTTAATAATCCGCGCATGGCAGGGCTTTCGATATAAAAACATCCGATAGCCTCACCCTTATAAAGACGTTCGTTAACCATCGGGTCTTTTTTAAATTCGTCAACACGATGGACATCGATTTTAATTCCACGATTGGCAAGTATTATATCAACACACTCATTGATATGTCCGATGCCACGCTGGCTAAGAATATCAATTTTTTCAAAACCAATCATCTCTGCAACATACATGTCGAACTGAGTAGTCTGAAAGCCCTTGGGAGGCATATCAAGGGCTGTATAACATGTAACAGGCTCTTCGGAAATCAGCACTCCTCCTGCATGTATGCTTCGGATATTGGGAAAATCGATTAAAAGTGCCCCGATTTTTTCAATTTGTCCGGTAATGTCGTTTCTGTTTAATGCGGCACCGGGCTCATCAACCAGCCTGTCAATGTCTTCTTTCGGAAGTCCGTAAACTTTTCCTAACTCCCTGAAAATGGAACGGTCATGAAAAGTGCTTATTGTTCCCAATAACGCAGTATGTTGTTTGCCATATCGTTTAAAAATATAATCCAGCACGTCATCCCTGTCTTTCCATGAATAGTCAATGTCAAAATCGGGCGGGGAAGTACGTTTTGGATTAATGAAACGTTCAAAATAAAGATTCAGCTCAATGGGATCGACATCCGTAATTTTAAGACAGTAAGCAACAATACTGTTGGCACCGCTGCCGCGGCCGACATGATAAAAACCACGGCTCATTGAATACCTTATAATGTCCCATGTGATAAGAAAGTAGGCTGAGAATCCCAGCCTGTCAATTACTTCAAGTTCATGTTTTACTCTTTTTATGGCTTCAGGGTTGTTTTTACCATAACGGTATTCCAACCCTTCCATGGCAAGTTTTTCAAGCAGCAACTTGTCA
>CAZBCB010000474.1:0-2424 GCA_964489905.1 uncultured Bacteroidales bacterium | reverse complement strand
AAATATTACCGGTTTTATGTAAATATGTAAAATAATGAGGTAATATCCATTTATTTTCATTATAAAAAATCCTGATGCCCATGACAGCTAAAGGAATCATTAAGCGCCTTTATTTACCTGTTTCCTTAGTACTGGTGATTTTGTTTTTTATTATGGATATTCTTACAGGGCCTGTATTAATACCTGTTAAAAATGTTATTCAGGTAATTTCAGGACATAATCAGGATAATACAATATGGTATAAAATTATAACAGATTTCAGATTACCTAAAGCTTTAACTGCAGTGCTGGCAGGTGCGGCATTATCAGTTAGTGGTCTGCAAATGCAGACAATATTTAGAAATCCGCTGGCAGGCCCCTATGTTTTAGGTATCAGTTCAGGAGCCAGCCTGGGCGTTGCTCTTGTAATACTCGGCTTTTCGCCCTTATTTGCTTATGGAAATATCAATCCCATAAGTAACTGGATTCAGATCATTGCTGCATGGATAGGGTCAGCCTTAGTTCTGGTGTTAATCCTTTATGCAGCCATACGAATAAGGGATGTCATGACAATTCTTATTCTTGGCGTATTATTCGGTAGTGCAATATCGGCATTCATAAGTATATTGCAGTATTTCAGCCATCAGTCTATGCTCAAGGCATTTGTGATCTGGTCAATGGGAAGCCTTGGTAATGTCACACGCAGCCAGCTTAAAGTGCTTTTTATAGCTGTAACAACAGGTTTGTTATTATCGGTTTTATCTGTAAAAATGCTCAATGCCATGCTTCTGGGAGAAACCTATGCACGAAGTATGGGATTGAATATTAAACTATCACGTGTACTGATTTTTGCTTCTACCAGTATCCTAGCAGGCAGCATAACAGCATTTTGCGGACCAATCGGTTTTATTGGCATTGCAGTCCCTCATATTACACGTTTAATGCTCAGGTCAGCCGATCATCGTTTGTTATTGCCTGCTGTGATGCTCACAGGCTCAGCTATAATGCTTATAAGTGATATACTTTCACAATTACCCGGTTCCGATTATATATTGCCTGTAAATTCGGTTACTGCACTTATCGGAATTCCTGTTGTGGTGTGGCTTATACTAAAAAAACAGAGCACTATACAAGTTTAACTAACCTGAAAAGTAATCAAAATGATTATGAACCCGATAAGCAATGTAGCCAATCAGAAATTATTAGTTAAGCTTGAGCAGGTGGATATTGGATATAACAAATCGGGTAAAAACATACTCAGATTACTGGGAAATATCAACCTGTCAGTTAAAGCCGGTGAATTAATTGGCCTTGTTGGCCGCAATGGATGCGGGAAAAGTACTTTACTCAGAACTATTGCAGGTATTCAGGACCCTTTAAAAGGAAAGGTTTTATTAAAGGACAACGTAGTTCATGAAATATCAGGCATTGAGAGGGCAAAACTGATAGGTTATGTATCAACAGAAAAAATAAGTGCTGATCATATTTGTGTCTTTGACCTGGTAGCTCTGGGAAGGTTTCCTTATACAAACTGGATAGGAACACTCTCAGATGAGGATATGGAAATAATAAGTAATGCCATGAATATGACTGGTATTAAAGAATTGAAAGACAAGATGTTAAGTGAATTAAGTGACGGCGAACGCCAGAAAGTTATGATAGCAAGAGCACTGGCACAAAATACACCGGTTATAATACTCGATGAACCCACTGCATTCCTCGATTTGCCCAATCGTTACCAGATTTTAAGGTTACTTAATGAACTGGCAGGCGTTTATCAAAAAACAATTGTCTATTCAACGCATGATTTGAATATCGCAATCCATGAATCAGACAGATTATGGCTGATTGCATCCGGAAAAATTCTGGATGGTGCGCCGGAAGATTTGATTATTTCAAAAGGATTTCATAAATTGTTTGAAAATTCTGAAGTTGATTTTAATACTGATACCTCAGAAATTCGCATGAAAAGAAATTATGCAGGCAATGTTCTTCTTCAGGGCGACAAAGAATTAACACATTGGACAGGCAGGGCTCTTGAAAGAATAGGGTTGTCATCATCTGACCAAAAACCCGCAATAGCTTCGGTTATTGCAGTATTTAAGAATAATAAGGCTGTCTGGTCATTGCATTATTTGAATACAATTCAGGATTATTATTCTGTTTACGATCTTGTGTATAGCATTAAAAATATTTTAAGTAACATTAAAAACAATCAATTATGAATCTGGCAAAAAAAATTGTTTCCTATGTGTTGATATCCCTGGTTTTAATTTTTACTGTGGTTTCAATACTGGGAATATGGGATATTATTAAAAACCTTGAAAATGTGGTTTTAAATATTATTTATTCGCTTATCGTTATCTTTGCTGCCAGTGCAGTTATACTTTTTATATTTTCTGTATTTCTCAAAGACACCGATCACAAATCCTGAAAAACCGTTTT
>CAZBCB010000473.1:0-2439 GCA_964489905.1 uncultured Bacteroidales bacterium | reverse complement strand
TTGCATCAGGAAACTTAGCACTAAAAACCTGCAAGTATATCGAAAAATCGAGATTTTCAGTGAGTGAATAATTTAAAGATGGCCCTGCATAATAACCGCCAAGACGGGGAAAATACATAACAGCCAGACTGCCGTTCAATAATGGATTAAATGAATAACTCATTTGAATAAAAAAATTATATTCAGTAAAAGACAGGTTTTTAACACTTAAAGAACCTGAATAAAATTCAAAAAAATTCCTAATGGTCATTCCTTTTGGAACTTGCCTGTAAAGAAATTCCGTTTGTAAGAATAATGAATTAGAAAAAGAATAATCAAATCCAGCTGAAACAAGAAATAAACCCGAGGTATCAGCAAATTGTCTGTAAGGGTGAAAATATCCAATTTCTCCTCTGAATGCAACAGATAAAATATTGCCCGACCAACCAAGCCCTAATGCAATGTCTTCACTATTCAATATCCCCGTTAAAAACTGAATATCATATCCAAATTTATTAAACCGGTATAACCCTGATGCAGTGATATCTCCCGAACTATCTGCTTTTATTGCCATCTCGGCAACAGATGTATAACCCGGGTAATATTGAATTCTAATAGCATCACTACCGGGACGTTCAGGATAATCAAAATCAAAAAAAGAATATGTATTAAAAATATCGTTTGGATTCCAAACCAGTGTCTGTCCCCAGTTAATCCGCTGCCGTCCGGCGGTTATTTCAAGCTTTTTGCAGACATATTTTATCCAAAAACGATCAATTATGCTGTTAAAAATATATGATTTACCTTCAGCAATATTAAAAGAAGCATCTAAAATGCCTTTGTCTTTACTTATCTCTTTAGAATAATTGCCATTAAGGTCACTTTTCACCATATCTCCATATATAAAACGATTACGTAGTTCCGCATTAAAAGTAAAAGAATTGGAAGGATGCCAGGTAAAATTTAACCGGTTATGCAACAAATAATCCGTAATCCAGTAATCCTTCAATGAGTCAATTAACATCACGGAATTCATGCTTGTTAAATATCCGTTGATCTCCCAGTTTTTATGCTTCTCCGTTTCCTGGGAATAAATTCCAAAACAGAATAATAATCCTGTTAAGCAATAAAATAATCTCATACTACTGAAAATAGCATTTATATCAGCTTCTTTTTTCATCGCTGATTATCTTTCCGTCTTCAATGGTAACTACTCTTCGTGCTTTTTTCATTACCCGGGAATCATGGGTTGAAAAAATAAAAGTCATTTTTTCCTCCTGATTAAGTTTTTGCATAATCTCAAGAAGGTTTTCAGCACTTTTCGAGTCGAGGTTAGCGGTGGGTTCATCAGCCAGAATAAATTTGGGTTTTGATGCCAGTGCCCTGGCCACAGCAACTCTTTGTTGCTGACCTCCCGAAAGTTTTGACGGACGGCTGTCAAGCCGATCGCCCAATCCTACTGCCTCAAGTAATTCAACGGTACGTTTTTCCCGTTCCTTAGAAGGTATTCGTTGCATTTGCATAATGAATTCAACATTCTCTTTTGCCGTTAAAACAGGGATCAGGTTATATGACTGAAAAACGAAACCGATATTATGAAGTCTGAAATCTATCAGCTTCGAACCTTTTAAATTACATATATTAATACCACCAATTATTATTTCGCCTTCCGTTGGTTTATCAAGACCTCCAATAAGATTCAATAAAGTCGTTTTCCCCGACCCTGACGGCCCTACAATAGCCGTGAACTCACCTTCTTCAACCGAAAGGTTAATTCCATTAATGGCAACAACCTTGACTTCAGAATCATTATAAATTTTTACAACATTTTGAACATCAATTATATTCATGATATAAATTTTTAAATGTTACTTTTATTCAGTTCTTAGAGCCTCAACAGGATTTAATTGAAGTGCTTTCCTTGCAGGCCATATAGACGATAATATTCCGGTAATAATAACCAGCAAGGAAACACCTATATAGATATCAAATGAAATAGAAGGATAAATTATTGAAGAATATCCAATGGCTTCCAGGCCCTGAGCCCACATGCTCAGATTAATACCTGTTTTACCCAGATGATATATCAACAGTCCGCTGATTATCATGCCAAAAAAAGCTCCGGTAAAAGTGAGCATAACCGATTCAAGCATGATCATAACAAACACTTTAAGTTTATTCATACCTATGGCCATCAACATTCCTAACTCCTTCACCCTTTCAAGCACAGCCATGAGCATTGTATTGATTATACCAAAAGAAAGAGCTAACAGAAATATACAGATATATACATAATCAAGTATTTTCATAAAATCATTATAATATGACAAATCAGGCGAAATTTCTTTCCATGACATCACATTTTGTTCAGGTAATTTTCTTTTTAGTATCGAAGCTAAAGCAACAGCATCATTTTTATTTTTTGTTAGTATCGCAATTTCATGAAAATCGGTTTCTTTA
>CAZBCB010000472.1:0-2444 GCA_964489905.1 uncultured Bacteroidales bacterium | reverse complement strand
AAGATTTTGCGCAGTCGCGCCCCGCGTGGGCGCGTGGATTGAAACCCCAGATAGCTATCATGAGTAGCTCTTTTTATAATGATTCCTTATATCATCCAGATTACCATTCGTACCCCTTATAATCACAAACCATATAAAAGCATGCAAGGGTTTGTTAACTTTAACCTTAATCTTTACCTATACCGGTGGTTTACCTGCTGTTACTTATAAAAGCAATCTTTTTACTGTCAGGCGACCAGCTTGGAACATTTATCGTCCCCTGACCACCATAAAGCCATGCTATTACACGCGGATTACTCCCTTCAACCGGCATAAGACGTAAATATACATGTTTATAATAAGGATGATCACCTGAATCAACATCTTTCCCGTAAGATAAAAATACAATCCATTTTCCATCAGGCGAAACATGCGGAAACCAGTCGTTAAAACCATCATTTGTAACTTGCTGCTGATTGCTGCCATCGGCATGCATACGCCATATCTGCATCATACCCATACGATTAGAGTTAAAATAAATATACCTGCCATCCGGAGTATATTCTGCCCCATCATCAAGTTTTGGTGTATTTGTTAATTGCTCCTCCTTACCCCCTTTAACCGGTATCCGGTATATATCGTATTGTCCGTTTCTTTCTGCTGTGTAAACCAGATACTTTCCATCAGGCGACCAACCATGAAGATACGATGGACCCTTTTTTGTGACTTTTCTGGGTCTTGAACTGCCTTCAACAGGTAAAACATAAATAAGAGATTGATTATTATCTTCT
This sequence comes from uncultured Bacteroidales bacterium, assembly GCA_964489905.1. Lineage (GTDB taxonomy): Bacteria > Bacteroidota > Bacteroidia > Bacteroidales > UBA10428 > UBA5072. Next base: position 1,674 of record CAZBCB010000472.1, on the reverse strand, counting down.
TTACTATGATGACTGATACCAATCATTTTACCATCGAATGATAAAACATGATCATTATTATTGGCATCAGCAAAACCGGTATTTATCACTGAAATAGTATTATCATTAAGGTTATATGAATAAAGCAACCCATTGGAATTGAAAATAATATTTCTCCCGTCATTTGTCCAATTGGGTGCCTGAATTGCTTCAGGCGTCTGGTATATAATTCGTCGCCTGCCTGTTTCAATATCCAGAATTTCAAGACAGCTTCCGATATAGTCATGATAAGGTACAAAACCTGCAGGCGCAGGAATAGTAATCCTTACATTATGAAAAATTGCTTTTTCTGCAATATCCGGATTATGCGAACAAATAAACAATCCGGCATACACTTTATCATTCAACTTCAATTCATCAAGCTGAACTGTTGAAAATGGCCTGCCAGCAATTGCTACCGACATAATATAGGTATTACCCCGCCTTTCAAGTTGAATAACCGAAGGGCCTGAAACATCACTCCTGATTTCTTCTGTAAGTCCTCCATTAATGCTTCTGTACTGAAGAGAGGTAAGCCCGTCGCCATGGACAGCCACGCAAATATGGGACGAACTGGTATCAAGGCTGTTTCGTATCATCCATCCGACTTTTCGATGAGGATCTGTCCCCTTACCCATAAATTCAATATTGGCAGTTAATATAAAATCGCCTTCCAGCCTTTTCCACAAAAAATGAAATTCATCCCGGTCAAACCAGATATTATATCCCGATCCTTTCATAAGGTACTCCTGCGTTTCTTCATTATAAACTGATGATCCTTTTATTTTTACATTGCCGATATCTGTTTGTCCCTCGAATATCCCCAGAGGAATATTTTGTGTATGTGCTGCCATAACTAAACCGATAATAAGTAAAACTACTGACAAAAGCTTTCGCATATTCATAATTCTAATCTGTTTAAAATTTTAACAGAATGCATTATTCATTTAAATAAATATATATAAAATATGCATGTTTCCTAAAAAAGATCCGTTCATACACGTGTGACACCTCCTGTAACAATAAACTTCATAATTTCAGCCGGAGGCAAATCAAGTGGAGTAACATGTTCGGCCGGCACAATGAATAATTCCCCTGAAAAATTATATGAATGTGGAAAATAAACAGCCACCTTGTCTTTTATTTTCAATTCCGACAAGTCTTCCTGTGTTAAAAAGCCAAGTTTTTCAAGGTTCGAAACATGATTAACCTTAACCAGTACGGGCTTCGTAAATTTCCGCTTCTCACCCACAAATGCATTAAGAAAATCATTCAGGGAAGTGTATATAAGTTTAATAACAGGTGCCCTTTTCATCAGGCTGTCAATAAGGTCGCGCATCGGACTAAAAAGTATAGACTGCCCTATAAACCCAAGCATAATTAAAAGAATAATTATTATCAGGATACCCATCCCGGGAACATCAGCATGGAAAAATGTTTTGAGATAAGTTCTTGTATAGCCATCTACAAAAGCAAAAACCTTAAAAATAATAAATAGTGTAATTCCTACCGGTGCAATAAATAAAAGACCTTGCATCAGGTACCGGATTAATTTGTTGAATAAGTTATTTTTATTTGAATTCATATCTGTTTTTATTTGGTTTTTATAATTAATTAAATGACTGTATTTTCAAAATTAAAATTGCTGATAAAATG
>CAZBCB010000471.1:0-2455 GCA_964489905.1 uncultured Bacteroidales bacterium | reverse complement strand
ATTCCGAAATTTCGGAATGAAAGATTTTGTTTGTCGGGGAAGTCAATAGAAACAACATGTTTAAATATTTATTGTGTTTCTATTGACTAATCTCGGATTAACTATCTGCATTTTGCCTGTATTTTATAAGATTAAAACCTGTAATTTTGTTAGCTTTGCTTATTTAATCAAGATATGCAGAATAAAATCAAAATACCGGCATGGTTGTTTATCCTGTTTTTTTTCTGCCGGTGTCAATCGGGTGACAGGCAGCAGCTGCATCAACAAGCCGGTAATTCATTTGCAGTTAAAGAAATTAAATGTGCTGCCGACACCACACAACGCTATTGTATTGCTTTTCCTGAGGGATATAATGAAAATCAAACATATCCGCTTATCGTTGTTTTTGACCCTCATGGTGACGGAAAACTGGCTGCTGAAAAATTCAAAGCAGCAGTAACTGATTATGGCTTTATTGTGGTTTCTTCAAATACAATACGCAATGGATACCCGTCAGTTGATTATGCTTTGAAAGTCTTACATGACGACCTTATTCAGCATTTTAAAATAAACGATAAAAGAATATATGCTGCCGGTTTTTCAGGCGGAGGAAGAGTTGCACAGTTTTTTAGCCAGATGAATGTGAACATTAAGGCCATTGCATCCATAGGCGCGGGGTATTCCTTGTCAGAGCCTTCTTCCCTGATTAACAAGCCTTCGATGTTGTTTTTGGCTGGCGATGAGGATTTTAATTATATTGAAGTATTAAATTCGGATAAACTGTTATCACATTCAGGTATATTTTATTATGCCTATACCTTCCATGGAAAACATGAATGGCCTGATAATGAAATAATTAGAGAAATTATTCAGTGGTTTGAATTTGATGCATACCGTAGGAATAAGAAACTGGTAAACAAAAAAATTGTTAGGGATTATATTTCTTTTATACAGCAGAAAATAAAATTCTTTCAGGATCAGGGAAATTACACTGAAGCATATAGTGCCTGTGAACGAGGCATACAATTTCTTTCAGGCATTGCCTCAACAGTAAAACTTCAAAAAAAACGGAAAGCACTTAAGAAACATCCTGAGTATATAAGTGCTGTGCGAAAGAAAGAAAAGGCAATGGCTTTGGAAACGAGGTTACAACAGGCTTATATGGCTGCTTTTAATTCACAGGATACATTATGGTGGAAAAAGGAAATCGAAGGGCTCAATAATCAGATTGCCATAGACAGGGATGATATTATGTTTCCCGTATATAATCGCCTGAAGAGCTTTTTAAGTATTATTGCTTACAGTTATTGTAATAATGCATTTAAAGAAAATAATCTGCAAAAAGCCGCTCAGTACATTATTATATATCAAATGGCCGATCCCGGAAATGCCGACGTTTTATATTTTAAAGCATTATTATCACTGAGGCAGGGAAATAATAAGAAGGCCGCCGAATTTTACCGGCAAGCTGTTAACATGGGCTTTTCTGATTTTAACAAAGCCCGGCAGGAAATGCCTTCCTCCATATTTTTGCTGTCAGAAGAACAATAAAAAGTTTTGTTTTACTGAGAATAAGAACCGAGATTAGTCAATGGGAATAACCCTGCCAAAGATCATGGCGCAAACAATCATGAAAAACTAAAAAGTTTTTCTAAGAAAAAGTCAATTGACGAATCTGGGATTATAACGTACTGCTGTTGAATTTACGCAAAAGTTTAAAGGCTTTGGTGTCTGAAACCCTTCCTCCCCATGTCACTTCTTCGTTAATTATTTCTCCGGCCATATCATCGAAGGTAAAGGTAAAATGGTATATTTCGTGCCCCCAGGGATCAGATCCCATATCAATAAAAAATTCAAAACCACCTGCACTCAGTTCTTCATGCGAAGTAACCGTGCTCCAATTGCATAGCAGGTCAACCGAACCGGTCAGTCCAAGCTTTTTGGAATATTCAAATGTGCCCGCACTTAAGAAAGGCTCGGGAATAGCCCCTTCAGCTCCCTGCAAATATTCATTACGGGCTTCATATAATCCAAATTCACACTTTACAGGCACTCCGCTAACCGGATCATATTCAAGTATCATAAAAGGCTTGCCTTTAACTAATTGCAAAGGCTGGTCATTCATATCAAGGATATAGTAAAAATTCTCTATATCGCCTCTCCAAAAAGAATATCTTACAGGCTCTTTAACTTTACTACATCCGGCCAGAATGGCTAAAATTATAAACACATATAATATTCTTGTCTTCATAGCTAAAATATTTATAAAGTTATTACTAATCAATGATTTATAATTAAATCTGCGCAGTGTTTTCACATCAGGCTTCAGGGTTTCTTGAATATTTTTTGTCAGTTGATTCGTCAATTGAAAAAATCAATTGACGAATTAGGGTTATTGTTTGCCTGCCAGTTGTTAGAAGTTTTGTGAAAATCAATAGGGAGTATTTTATATTAGTTTTATATACTTTTTAAATGT
>CAZBCB010000470.1:0-2460 GCA_964489905.1 uncultured Bacteroidales bacterium | reverse complement strand
TGCCTGAGGTACAAATGTTCCGATTTTAGGCGTAATAAATGAATATTGCGGAAGGTTCAAAGTAGTTAACTGTATCGCTGATTGAGCCTTCCCGTTGATTTCCCAATTCACAGTTACTGATTTTAAGGTATCTGTACCAAAATTTTTGATATTTATCCAAATCGGTATGGTATCTGGACAAATAACAATTGGAGTAATTATGTCCAGAATTCCGACATCATTTTTCATTAAAACAAACTCATCAGCACCGATATCCGGGGTCATATCACGGCTTTCATTATCAATATCAGTTGTAACATCTGAAAGAAAGAGTCCTGCATTTTTCAGTAATTGATGATTAATATGCAGATTAGTTTTTGTTTGAAATACCGGATCAACATTGAATGAATGTAAATCAAATAAAGTATATGCGTACCAGTCTGACAAATTCAAGAAGTTTTTCCCCATGTAAAACAGCAATATACCTGATGTAAAAAAATTATTATAGTCGGAATAAGCTATCTGATTCATATTTGAGGTGTAAATAACATACCCATCTCCAAAATTTGTCAATATGTTGTTGTATAATGTGGATCCTCTTCCGGGAATAGTATAGCCAGTCGAATAAAGGGTATAGCAGGTAACATTTGCAGCATTGCTTTTCCCGGTATAAACAGAATTGAAATAAATTGAATGAAAAGAGCATCCCGAAAGATAAATACCAGATATTTCTCCTGTTCCCTGTCCTTCCACCGAAATGAAATTATTGTAAATCAAAGCCTCATTTACACCTGAATGATAGATCCCGTAACAATACGTATTTGAACTTATGACGATTTTATTCCCGTATATTCTGTTGGAATTGATACAACTTTGTAACTTTAATCCGTAAAGTGTACTGGAAATACTTCCATTTATGGAATTTTCTGCAATAATCAATGAATCCTGACGATATGCAAAAATACCAGCCGAATAAAAATTTTCGATTACATTTCCCTTTACAATATTCCCGACTCCCCAATTATACAGGTTAATCCCGTAAAAGCCTCCGTTAATATAATTGTTACTGATTATGTTGTTCAGAAATACATTTGAACTTTTAATGACAATTCCTCCGTATATATCCGAACTTCCTAAATAACTGTAAACCTGACAATTACTTACGTGATTAAAGGATGCATCATTCTTCAGTTCAATGGCAATTGAATAAATATTACTGGTAGCAATAATTTTCAGGTGTCGGATAATGATAAAATCTGCTCCATTCAGCGAGATGACCCAATTGGAATCGTATCTTCCGGCCGAATATTTAACCACAACAGATTGACTATCTTTCTTTGCCGATTGAAAAATGATTTTATTTGCATAAGATGCTCCCTGAATTTCAGGGATTTCAATCTGTTCCTCATAAGTCCCTGAATCTATGTCAAATACAACTTCACCGCTGACACCATAGCTCTTCAATGCCTGAACGGCATTTTTTATCGAAGTATAGTTTTTTCCTGAGGATCCCTGAGGATCCCCGGTATAATTTGTTCCTGAGGGTTTGATCGTATAAGTTCCGTTTAATTGCCCGAATAGTGAACCAGCAGGAAGAAACACTGCGAGTGATATAATAATCAGGGAAATAACAGTCCTGTTCATGATTTTCTTTTTATCAATATTCCGGGAAACTAATTCTTTTGTTTAGTATCTCAAAATGAAAAAAGTAACGATTTTTTAATGATTATTTCACCATTCCCATATCATTCATTATCATTTGTATAAACTATTGACTCCTTCAAACCAGATGAAAGCATCAATCACTTTATTCAGCAGAAATGAGAAATAATATATATAGTGAACAAGTAAAGCGATTATACGCCACCTTCAGTTCTGACTATTTCTTCCTGAGCAATAAAACTGGCTTTGTAAAATTCTCTGTTTAATCTGGCAATATTGGAAATGGAAATGGATTTGGGGCATTCAGCTTCACAAGCGCCTGTATTGGTGCAATTACCGAAACCCAGTTCATCCATTTTGGCAACCATGGCTTTCACTCTTTTAACCGCTTCGGGCCTTCCCTGTGGCAGAAGTGCCAGTTGAGAGACCTTGGCAGATACGAAAAGCATGGCACTGGCATTTTTACAGGCAGCTACACAGGCTCCGCAACCGATACATGCTGCTGCATCCATTGCCATGTCTGCATTTTCCTTTGGTATAAGTATCGCATTGGCATCGGGGACGCCACCTGTTGTGGCTGATGTATAACCCCCTGCCTGAATGATTTTATCAAAAGCTGAGCGGTCGATCATCAAATCTTTCAAAACCGGAAAATGCCTGGCCCTGAAAGGTTCCACAACAATGGTATCACCATCTTTAAACTTACGCATGTGCAACTGACAAGTCGTTACAGCATCATCCGGTCCATGAGGCCTTCCATTGATATACAGGCTGCACATTCCGCATATACCTTCCCTGCAGTCGTGATCAAAAACAACT
>CAZBCB010000469.1:0-2460 GCA_964489905.1 uncultured Bacteroidales bacterium | reverse complement strand
CTTCTGTATCTGCAGGGATTGAAAGCCTGTGCATTTAAGAAATACGGGGAAACCAAAAATATTAATTTTAAAACATATTTTTTCATCATATTATTTATTATTTAAAATTACAGCTTTCCTTTGCCACAACCTATTCTCCTCTTTCATCTAACTCCACTTTCACAAGATCAGGCCAAAGAAAAAATAATATTACAATATTATTGTATTTTTATACAAAAAAGAAAAAATTAATCTAAAAGTCAAGAAAAAATTGTAAAAAAATTATTAAGTAACGATTAAAATGTATGCATGCTACAATTGATCATTTAGACATATTGAATTAGTCAGGAAATAAAGTCAAAATGCCGGCATTTCTGTGATAGCGTAAAGTAAAGAGAAATATAAAGCTGATACTGAATTATTTTTATTAAAGTATATCTTTCTTTTATCATTACTTTATTATCTTAGATTAACCCTTCCCCAGATGCATCAAAACGGTGGTTTGTTTTTCTTATCAAAAGAATAATATAAACTCAATAAAAACACAAACGGGAACCATTCGTTTAAATAGTTCCCGTTCCGCTTCCGCCAACCGTAGCTGACTTCAGCGCCAGATTACTGTTATTATGGCCGGCAGAAAATCCAGACAAAAATCTGAACATTTCAACCCATAACCTTCAGACTATACTTGTCAGCGTATCGCCTGTTGGTTGTCCGTTCGGTTAAAACCTTCCGGGACGAAGTGTCTGACAGAACCATGTAAATTTACATTTCCGAAGATACATATATCCACATGGCAAAACAATACCCGACATGAGTCCGTATTGCTTCCAGAAAAACTTGTAAATACCCGAATTTCTGTCCACAGACCTAACTATTGAATGAACGCTGAGCGTATTTTCAACGTCAGGCAGCACCGGAGTTACCTCCTGTCTGCACCTCGGCCTTTTTTGATCTGCAGGTCCGGAAACCTGAAAAAACTCAACCGGAAATCATTTAAGAAACCCGCATTGGTTTCACATCGTAAAGGCAGCCTTTTATCGCTCACCTGGTAATATAAAAGTACAAAAATTATTTTCGGGACAGGAAGTATTACCTTTTTATAAATGAACTGTGTTTGCACATGGGTTATTAACAAATGTTAATAACCCTGAAAAAAGCTTATTTTATTATTGTTACCGTACCATTGTATCTGGTGCCGTCAGCAAGCTCTATTGCAAACAGATAAACCCCCAGCGGAAGCAGATCGCCATTTTGCGCTCTGCCATCCCATTGTTTTTTGCTGTACTGGCCTACTTCAGAAACATAAAGCAATTTACCGTCTTTGGTAAGTATCCGCAAGACTCCTTCATTTTCACTGATAAAAGGTATGTCCCAGACTTCGCCCAAAGCCGGTGCAAAACGGAAATCACATTCATACCCAACCACCTCGGCTGACCCTATAAATGAGGTGCAGTGATTTCCGTCGCGGATAAGCAACCGGTAGGTGCCTTCCTGAAGATTAATGAACAAAGCGTGGTTAAAATAACTTGCCCCGTTATTAATGGAGAATTCATAAGGAGGAACGCCTCCTTTCAGGGTTTGATTGAGAAAATTTATTTTCCCCTCTGACCTTCCTGCACATGTGTTTTCAATTTTAAAGTCGCATTTTATTTCTACCTGCTCGCAATCAATAAAACGCTTTTCTTTCTTCATTTCATCATCCTGTGATACACGAACAGGCGCACTGACGCTGTCAGTTTTTAGCAGCAAAGCCGGAATTTCTCTTTTCACTATTTCATTAACAGGCCCAGCTTCAATAACAGCTTGTTTCTCAGCAGAAGGCAGCAATCTGACAGTCTGAGTATCCGGTCTGTTGAGCCTATCAGTTATAGTTTTATGCGCCGGTATGGCATCAACAGACATACCAACTGCATTATTCCCCGACTGCAGGCTGTCAGAAGCAGTTATGTCTGTCACAGTGTCTTTTGAGCTTTCTTTCTTTATGTTGAAATGTTTATATAAAAATATAGCAGTAAGAATCAATCCGGTAACGATAATAATTCCTCCGGTGTTTCTCCATAAACGTCTTACTTTTAAGTGATATGCATGTATCGATTGTAATTCCTGTTTTATATCAAGTAATCTGCTTTCAAAAATCAAGTTATGTGCCTGCCGGTATTCAAGGAATTCCTGATATAATTTTTTGTCATTATCCAGTTCCTTTTCAAATGAGGTTTTTGATACCTCATCCATTGTACCCTTCAGGTAATTTTCAAAACGTTCATATTTTTCTCTTTCGCTGATCATGGCACCGTCAGTTTTGTATTATTTCCCTGAGTGATCCATCATGAATTTTAATATATTCTATGAGTCGTTGTTTGCCCTTATATTTTTGTGTTTTCACGGCATCTTCAGCTGTAAAACCCAGCAGACTGCAGATTTCTTTGAGACTCATATTGTCGTAAAAGGACAACGTACGCCGATCTTCACATTATAGCC
>CAZBCB010000468.1:0-2468 GCA_964489905.1 uncultured Bacteroidales bacterium | reverse complement strand
ATCAATGGGGTTTTTTGAATCACGCCCATCATACATTATTTTCCCTATCCCGGGAAAATATTCTTTACTTCCAGTGATTACATTCATAATATTCAATTTAGATTATTAAAATTCTTACATGAAATATATTTTATGAGCTGATAATTTTGTTGAGCTGATATTTCCACCTCTGGTAGGCTTCTTTTACAGATAGTGACATGGCATTATCAGGCATGACAACGTTCAGTTTTTTAAGATTCTGAAAGGCATCTTCAAACGAGTTATATATTCCGGCCCCTACACCCGATGCAAGAGCCGCACCCTGTGAACCGTCCGTGTCATACAATTCTATGGTAGCACCAGTTAGGGAAGCCAATGTTTCCCTGAAAATAGGGCTAAGAAACATATTGGCATTACCGGCCCTTATTACGGTCGGTTTTATGCCAATTGATTCCATAACTTCAATACCATAATTAAATGAAAACACAATGCCTTCCTGAGCTGCCCTCAGTACATGGGCTTTATTATGTACATTAAAGTTTAATCCGGCAATAATGCAGCCTGTATCCTTGTTTCCGAGCATTCTTTCGGCACCATTTCCGAATGGAAGTATAACAAGACCTTCTGATCCCACAGGTATCTGCGATGCAAGCATGTTCATCTGATTATAATCGAGCATGCCGGTAAGACTTCTTCTTAACCAGGAGTTTAAAATGCCTGTCCCGTTTACGCATAAAAGAATTCCCAGACGATTCTGGCCTGTGGTATGATTAACATGAGCGAAAGTATTCACACGTGACTGAGGGTCATATTTAACAACATCGCTTACACCATAAACAACACCTGATGTACCTGCTGTTGCAGCTATTTCACCCGGATTAAGTACATTTAATGAAAAGGCATTATTAGGTTGGTCTCCGGCTCTGTATGCAACCGGAGTGCCTTTTTTAAGGCCAAGTTCGTCAGCCGCTTCCTGTGTTACAACACCCTGAATGGCAAAAGTAGGAACAAGATCAGGAATTAGCCCTGCATCAATATCATACTCTTTCAATATGATTTCCGATAGCTTATTTTGCTGGAAATCCCATAAAATGCCTTCAGATAATCCCGATATGGTAGTTTTTATTTCACCTGTCAGTTTCATGGCAATATAATCGCCAGGCAACATAATTTTATATATCTTCCTGTACACTTCAGGCTCATGATCTTTTACCCACTTTAATTTAGATGCCGTAAAATTCCCCGGAGAATTAAGCATGTGAGTGAGACATTTTTCAGGGCCTATATGTGAAAATGCAGTATTGCCTATTTCTACTGCACGGCTGTCACACCATATTATTGAAGGTCTCAGGATTTTTTTATCCTTGTCAATAACAACCAGACCATGCATTTGATATGAGATACCTATGCTTTTAATAGAGGCAGTATCTATACCGGCCTGATTAATTAATTCAGCCAGAGCAAGTTTAAGATATGTCCACCAGTCATTTGGATCTTGTTCAGCCCATCCGGTTTTGGCTGCCATAATTGACATTTCCTGTTTGGGCTGAAATACTGAAGCAACACATTTACCGGTCTCTGCATCAAGCAGACTGGCTTTAACAGATGAACTTCCGACATCAAATCCTAATAGATACATAGAATATATTTTTAAATCATAAAATAAAGGTAGTGTTTTCTTTTTTAAGGTTTAAATACTTTTCATAACTAAAGGTATGAAAAAGCGCAGGTTTGTGCGATACACCGTTTTGCCTTTCATTGAGTGGAATAATATAAGGCAGCCTCTGGATCTTTTTTCTGAAATTACGATTGTCAAAAGTTGATCCGAGGATTGCTTCATAAAGACGGTGCAATTGATTTAATGTAAATTTCTCAGGTAAAAGTCTGAAACATAATGGTTCGGTCAGTAATTCCCTTTTCAGGGCATTCAGGCCTTCTTCAACTATCCTGTTATGGTCAAAAATAAGCGGAGGAACAGAAGAGCATGAATACCATTTTGCATTATAGGCAATGGAAAGATCAGTAGGTATGCTTAAATCGATTTTTACTAAAGAATAATAGGCTATTGTTACAACGCGCTCAATTTTCAGGCCTGTTCTTGTTCTGAGCCACTCCAGATCTTCAGGTGGTGTAAGCCGGTGCGGATCATCAAAAATGCCAAACTGTTTAAGATAAATATCCTGAAGTCCGGTAAATTCAACCAAAATACGCTGAGCCGCAGAACCAAGAATTTCTCCGTTTATGATAAGATCTCCGGGAAGTTTCAATTTGCCTGATTGTTGCTTTTCACCCATCGCATCACGGTTGATCAGTAATATTTTGAGCTCATGTCCGTCAAACCCAAAAACAACGCAGTCAACCGATAAATGGGGATTAAAATTACCTGGCATTTTAAAATTAATTGCAGTCAAATGTATAAATAAATTCCTTTAATAACAAACTTAACGTAAAAAATACGCAAAGTTGTTGATTGATTATATATTTTAATG
>CAZBCB010000467.1:0-2469 GCA_964489905.1 uncultured Bacteroidales bacterium | reverse complement strand
AAGAAATACAAAGGGGATTGCTTTTTTCATAGGTATAATTTTATTTTGGTTTCTAACCGTAAAACGGGCATGGCCCTTAAGCCATGCCCCTTAGTCTTTTATTATTGTATAATGAGTTTAAGGGTTGCAGTACTACCATTGGCTATAAGGTTGGCAAAATAAATTCCCGGAGCAATGCCCCTTAAGTCCAGGGTAACTTTACCTTTATTACCAGCAACTGAAAGTGTCCTGATTTTTATACCCGCTTCATCAGTAATTTGAATAGTTCCATTAACGGCATTTCCACCCAGTACGTATTCAAATTCTACCCATTGGGTTGCCGGATTAGGGTTTGCAATTAGTGTATTTGTCTGGGTTGTTCTGGGCATTTTCAATCTTGCGGATTTCTTTAACGGAACACTTCCCGTATCAGCTACGCAATGGCAGTCTCTCTGTCCGAAAGCATACTCCAAAAAACTTCTGGCCATGGCTCCAGCTTCGCCTCCGTTAGCTGACAACTCGGTCAAATACTGGTACTGAGTACTATCTATTGAGTCGAAGGGTATATTCTGAGATTTAATTTGTTGAAGCATATTTGTCAAATTAACCAGATTCTCAAAATCTGCTAATTCTTTGTTATCCATCGGGTAGGAGTAAGGAATCTCGTTGAGTATGGCAAATGCAGAATCAGGTTGGTTTTCAGAAAAATAGGATGCTGCTATTAATTTTGCAGACTCTATATCCTCTTTCTTTGCCAACCAATACCTTATATAAGCATTGTCAGTAATTGTATCGAGCAACATGGTATTAACCAGGGTTTTAATGGTACCGGAAATCTTCAGCCGGTAATCATCCATTTCAGATAATAAAGCCGACCTGGCCGAGTTCCCCGACGCAATCGACCGTAATACATCCATCATATAAACCGGGAGCGGGTTTGTCATGGATTCAAGGTGATTCATCAGAGTATCGTTGCGCAACTGTTCGGGGTTTGCAGCGAGAATTTCAAATAACAGCGATTGAGGTATCACATCCTGACGGTTGGCAGCTTCAATAAGTACAGCCGTTGATAGGTAAGGTGACTCAGCCAGCAGACTGCTAACAAGCTCCCAGGTTTGTTCAGGCAGGGCAGAGATAATCTCACTTAGTGTAAACTCAGTGCTGCCCCCGTCAATCAGACTTTCGTAGTATGCATTCAGGCTGGCGTAGGAATCCACATAGACCTGATATTGTTGTTCAAGCAGAAGTCTGTCAACCGGGCCTAACGTGGGGATGGCTCCATTACCATTGAAATTCGAGGGACAGGTATTTGGTGTATTTACATTAATCTTGTAAAAATAAAAACCGGGAACAAGAGTAAATACTTTACGGGGAAATTGATTGGTAAGACCGTAATGATAATAGTTTATGTCTTGTGTCCCTTCATTCCTGAAATGCCAACTTACGCTGCTTGAAAAGGTGTTCCCTGAAGCTAACTGATTGGATCCTATGGTACCCCGGATGCAACCCTTAGAATCTGTTACAATAAAATCGCTGTATAAATTGCTGTTGTTCAGATTGCATTGGTAAGTAATACCCTCTCTGTCATCCCATTTATTTGTGCGATTTATCCCATAGGAGTAGTTGCCTATACTCAGGTTGTTAAGGGTGTTTTTGTAGATAATGTCATCTGTCTTGCAATTTATAATACCTATTCCGGCACAGTTAAAGTTAGTCGGGTAACTTGCAGATCGGCTTATGGTGTTTTCCTCAAATGTCAGAAATTTGCTGTACCTGGCCATTATGCCCCAGGCGTAGGGGTTGCCCGAGATACACATGCTGTCGTCTGCTATGTTTGGTTTAAGGTAAAAGTTGGATTGAATAACTGTAGCGTTAAGGAGTGAATGCAAGTAAATCCCTGTTCCAACATTAATAAAATCAGCCATGTTTACATAGAGTCCATATAAATTTGATAAGCTGCCCAGAATTGTTATCCCCCTTGAAAACCCTGTAAATGTGCTACGGTCGTATGAAGTGCAGGTAGTAGAGGTTGAGATGCAGCGAGGTTCAACCTTAAGGCCTGCATTGTAAGCAGCTATTCCATGGTTCCACATCGAAACACCAGGTATGTTTGCAACTGAAAAATCGCAGCCTATAAATCTAAAGCCTTTTACCTCACATAAATCTACATGTTTGTAAAATTGGTCAGTTTGAGGGTTATGGTAAAGGTAACCTTGTACAATTTCAAATGTGCAATTTCTAAATACACTACGATTGTCTAACGAGTTTCCTCCAAAAGTATAAATATAGTTCATTGCATGCAATGAATTCCTGTTGTTTCTGAAAATGGAGTTTTCCGCCATTACTATACCACCTGTTGAAATAGTATCTAAAGGATTTCTGAGGTCAACTGCACATCTTGCATTCTCAATAAGGGAATTATTGATGATTATCCTCCCCTGTGCAAATTTTCCTATATCCATATACTGTGAAAAATTTTTCCTACCCCAT
>CAZBCB010000466.1:0-2473 GCA_964489905.1 uncultured Bacteroidales bacterium | reverse complement strand
AAAGGTGGATTCGTCGTCAAGCCCGACGGATGCTTTTTATCTTATGACGAAAATAGAAGAATAAAATTAAGCAATATATTTTCATAATGATGTATGGCAAACCCGATATTATTGGCAGCAATTGTTTCCTGAAGCCCAACTCGATTCATATAGTCATGCAGGTTTTGGTAAATTCTTTGATGTTTTATTAATTAATAAACAGTCAATAGACAGGATTAGAGGTCTGGTAAAAACCACAAATGTAAATCCGGGAGTAATCTATAAAAATCAGATACCTGTTATAGGGAAAGAAGAAAACTTTGTGGGTAACTCAGTATACAAAGGGAAAGTATTTATTCCGTATTATTCGGCCTGTTCTTTTTCAAATACAGGAACGGCAAACGCTGATTTTGTAATTAATGGTTTTAAACTGGGAAGCGCCGGCGAAATAAAGTTAGCAAAAGGTTTCAACAATATCACTATTAGAGTAAATTCAGACGAGCCAGGCAGCACACTGTATCCTGTAATGAAGTGTTCGAGATACACGGGCAATTCAAAGGGTTTTCAGGAAGTTTATCCGTTGAATGACAGAAATTTGTATTCTATACCAGATTCTGGTTTGATGTTTACTGTGTATAGTGGAGATAAATGGAAAGGCTTTCCAATAAGCAGTCAAGAGATTATACCGGTTCCATTCTTAAATAGATTTATTGGAAATGCCTTGGCGGCAAGATTTAGTGGTTATTATAACGCTGGTGCCGAGGGTGTTTACAAGTTTAATGTGTCTACTAATGGATTCTGTGCTATTTTAATTGACGGATTGCAATACTGGGATAATATGTCCGGCTTGACAATAAATGAAAATATTTACAGCCCGGGGATGAAAAAGGTAAATGATTTTAAACTTACGAAAGGCAAGCACAAGATAGATATTTTTATTTATAATTCTTCACAATTTTTTATGCAATCTTCGTTTAATAATGGCGAATTCAAGGATAAAGATTTTGATGCGCTTACTCCGGAATTATTTTCGGCAGAACTCAAATGAATGGGAAAAGAAAAAAAACAATTTTTGAAAAAAGATATGCTGAGTGGATTCCGGGAGACATAAATCGTGTTAATGCAATTGTTAAATTGGCAGGGAAAAATCATAGTATTCTTGATCTTGGATGCGGTACAGGATATATAGGTGAAAAAATAATTGCAAAAGGAAATAAAGTGTATGGAATAGACTATTCGTCAGGTGCTGTAAAGAGGGCAAGAAAAGCAGGGCTGATTGCAAGGCAGGGGGATCTTATAAAGGGTAAACTGCCATACAAAACAAAAATGTTTGACGGCGTAATTATGGGTGAAGTGATTGAACACGTAATTGATACAGACGCGTTCCTGAGGGAAGCGTCAAGGGTACTTAAAGACAATGGCTATCTTATTATAACAACACCGAATATTGCAAGTTTTGGACGCAGGCTGATGCTTTTATTCGGCATAAATCCACACATTGAGTATTATTACAGGGAGGATTCAGCAGGGCATGTAAGGTATTTTACGAAAAAGACACTTTTTTCGCTGCTTGCTGATAATGGTTTTAAGGCAGAAAAGTTTACGTCTGATGAGATAAATTTTGACCCTGCGGGCAGGATAAAAACACGGATTATAGCAGAACTTATTCCAACCATTGGAAGAACACTTATCCTTAAGGCAAGAAAGCTAAAAAAAGCCAATAAAGTATAGTTTCTTGACATAATACCGCGTTCCGTTTATAATAAAAATATAATATACAACATGACTAAAAAGGAGATAAAGATGGGGAAAAAGTTATGGTTCATTGCTGCCATTATTTCCATTCTTGCACTGATAACCCTTGTAGATTATAACAGCCATAATGTTGGGGTGCGTTCTTTACAGGCTTATGACCCGGCAGTTGGTACAATTTATGGGCCAGGTATGATTAATTCCTTTGAAGGAGGCTCTTTTGTTATTCCTCCAATACCTCAGTATCCACCTGTAGGCCCCAGGGGAGACTCTTTTGAATGGAAAGGTTATGCGCCTTTTGCGATACCTACTCCAAAAATGATGGCAGTTGGGGGCTCGGCTGTATTTGATGGTGGAGTACCCAGCAATATACATGGAATAAGTTTTATGAGAGTAACCTGGACAGGAAAAGATTTGACCAGCGGGCAGTATATGATGTTACCGGCTACTAAATTTGAGAATGTTGGATGCGACTCTTCAAATACCATGAATGCAAGGGATATGAGTTGCTATGAGTTTATAACATTAAGGTATTATTTAAACACGCAGGCCAACGGTGGTTCGGTTCCTGGCGGAGTATCGCAGACTGTATCTTTAACTGACGGTTCAATGACAATAACCAGCTGGGCTGTTGATGTTCCCGGGCAGGCCAATATCGCAGGCCTTGGCCCTGATACTATGTTTGACAGGCATATAACTTTTTCGTTAAGGTTTTTTGCAAATCAGTACAACCCGGCAACAG
>CAZBCB010000465.1:0-2480 GCA_964489905.1 uncultured Bacteroidales bacterium | reverse complement strand
TTCGGGGAGTAACCCCTTTTAAAATTTATTTTTTTTGTCGTTCAGTAGTGATAAAGGATTAAAAAACGGATATTATCGGCAAGTCTTATCAGGCCCGTCCTGCGTATAAAATTTTGTATGCAATTAAGCATAGATAACTAATTGTTAAATATTACTTTATAAAGTGCAGCAATTGTTTTGCCTTTCTCGCTCGAAACAATAAGTTTGTTGTCTTCTGTCATTGCTATTCCCTCAGTCTGATCACCAAAATTATCAGCAAAAGTAAACTGCCTGATAACACCTTTGAATTGTTTTTGCGGATTAAACTCATCAAGAATACTGATAAAAGGGATATAATCTTTATAACCCAGCAAATAAAGTTTGTTCTGTTCAGGAGAATAAAACGATGCGGTTACAAGTCCTTCTACCTTAAGCCTTTGGTGTGGTATGGCAGCATAGTTGCCCGGTAAAGCCGGCAAAGCATATATTTGCGTGTAATCGCTTGTCCAGTCTTTGGTAAACAGGTATATGGTATCAGCATTAATTATCATGGCCTCACAGTCATAAGGATTATTCAGGGGGCGAGGGGAGAAGTCTGTCTGATCGGGATAGTAAAAGCTAATAGTTTCAGCAGTTACAACAGAATCGTTCATTTGTGATTTGCTGATTCGGTAAATTCTGAGATTTTGGCGTGATCCGTCATTATTTCCAAAATCGCCTATGTAAACAAATGAATCATCCTGTGCAATTTCTTCCCAGTCGGTATTCACTGCATTTTCAGTTAAAATACTGCGGACAATCCTGCCTGTAGTAATGTCAATTGCATATATATAGTTACTGCCACCACCGTCATTAATAGTCCAGATTAAGTTGTCATACCAGATGATGCCTGAATTTTCGTTTATTGCTGATGGCAACAATGTAATCATTTCAAGCTTATTGTTTTCCTTGCCGGAAATATCAGGCAGTTTTTCTTTATTGCATCCTGAAGAAGAATGAATTGAAAGTAAAAAAGATGTGATTATCAGGCTATGATTTATTTGCATAAATTAATATCCAGTAGTGTAATAATTTTATCAAAGAGGGAAGTGTTTTCAAAAACGCCTGTGAATTTTTCAGCTCCGGGTCCCAGGGCAAAAACCGGCACCATTAGACCCGTGTGGTCAGTTGATGAAAACCTGGCTTCATAAAAGCCTTCAGCAATATTTCCGTTGATAATGGCCATTCCTCCGGTTTCGTGATCGGCGGTAACAATAATAAGTGTATTCGCTGATTTTTCTGCAAATTCCATTGCTTTGCCTACGGCCTTATCTAAATCAATTACTTCAGAAATCAGATAATCAGCATTGTTGCTGTGGCCTCCCCAGTCAATTTGTGAACCTTCGACCATCAGAAAAAATCCTTTTGGGTTTTTACTTAGCAGACGAATAGCGGCTTCGGTGGCATCGCTCAGCATATTGCCTCTGCCTTCAGCAACAGGGAGATTGTGCACATTTGCCGTGAAAACCGCTGCTTTATTTCCTTTTATCTCCTGCATTGAAGTGGGATTAACATATACATTATATCCTTTATTTTTAAGCTGCAACAATAAATCAACGCTGTCGCTCCTTTTCATAAAATGGTTATAGCCACCGCCAATAAAAACGTCAATATCTGTATAAAGAAAATCCATTGCAATGGCATCATAATCATATCTTGCCATCTGATGGGCTATAAATGAAGCCGGTGTTGCATGTGTAATGGCACTGGTAGCAACAAGCCCTGTTGATAATCCGTTTTCTTCTGCATATTCAAGTATGGTTTTACATGGCAGGGTATCTCTGTTCATCCCGATAGCTCCATTATATGTTTTTACACCACATGCAATGGCAGTACCGCCGGCTCCCGAATCGGTAATATATCCTGAATCGGGGTATGTAAGGCTGAATCCGGTATACGGACATTTAAAAATATTCAAGGAACCATGATTTGCTGTATAGGCTGCATATACCTGAGCTACTCCCATGCCATCGCCAATAAATAAAATAACATTTAAAGATTTACCGGGTTCACCGGCATAATTAATGTAACTGACTGAAGATAAAATCAGAATAATACTGAATAGTTGCCTGCTGATTGTTTTAAGAATCATATTGTAATGGTTTATTATAAGAGCAAAATTACATTAAATCAGTGTACATAAAACGAATATAGTATTAATTCAGTATTAAATTATTCGAGATTAGTCAATAGAAACACAATAAAATTTTAAACATATTGTTTCTGTTGACGAATTTGGGATTATGTCTTTAATGAAGCTGATGCCTGCGAGCCTTAAAACAGAATTGTGATTTTTCAGAAATGTTTTTTGCGGATTCCGATCATTATTTCCAGGTTATAAACCTTTAAAAAATATGAATGTGATTTTTTTCACGTTTTCTCTTTTATACCATATTTCCTAATCCAGATAATCCATAACAGCAATATAAAGCCGTGTATGAAAAACTTAAAGACGTACCGGT
>CAZBCB010000464.1:0-2494 GCA_964489905.1 uncultured Bacteroidales bacterium | reverse complement strand
ATCATTGAAGACAGGGGTTACATTAATGACCCGCTCGATATGGTTTTCTATCCTGAAAGTTTTAAATCTTTAGGTTTGTTACAGGAATATTTTCTTTTATTTATTATTACAAATCAGTCGGGGATTTCAAAAGGAATTATTACAGAAAAAGAGGTAAAGGAAATAAACAATTATCTGGTTGAATCGTTAAAAGCAAGGGGCATAATAATTTATGATTTATTTTGTTGTCCTCATAAAACAGAAGACAATTGTGTGTGTAAAAAGCCGAGTCCTTATTTCATCAATAAGGCAGCGAGGATGTATAATCTAAATCTGGCTGAATCATTCATTATAGGTGATCATCCTTCAGATGTTGAATGCGGGATAAATGCAGGAGTTACTCCGATTTATTTACTCAGTGGACACGGAATTAAACATAGAGTTGAGGTGAGACAGGGCATTAAGATATGCACGAATATATTGGATGCTGCAAACTATATTTTATTTAAGAATGATGAAAAATAATATTGAGTTGTTAAAAAGCAAAAGAGTTCATTTACCTGATGCAGTTAATGATATAATAAGTAACTGCAAGTCAATTACTTTTTTTGATACTGTGGAACAGTTAAGAATTGCGGCTTTGGGTGGTGAAAAGAGTAATACATTTGAGGTGAAGTATGATATTCCCGGAAAAGGAGAATATACCGAAGCTATGGTATTCAGGGTAACTAATGGCATTTCGGTTAATTATACCGAAGCTTATATGCGTCGCCGTGATCCGGATACCATGTATATTGCTGATGAAATGCCGACAGATAAAATCAGGTTTAAAGACAAGTTTGGTTATGATTTTGATATTCTTAAGGAAGAAACTTTTCGATGGCTAAAAGAGCAGGAACTTGCTGCATTTTTTTACCATGCCGGTAGAGAAAGAATAGGAGTTGATGGGATTGCCATTGCACCGGCCAATGCGGGCTTTTTTGCAATGGGATTGGCTATGTTGCAGCAAATAATTCCTGTTAGTGATTTACCCGAAGGTTTCAATATTGAATCAGTAATTTTTGTTGCGCCTGTGTTTCGTCATACTCATTTTAATGGAAAACAGGTTGTAGTGCATAACCGCACGCCAAACCTCCATGAAATGTATTCCTATAACCTTTATCCGGGTCCCAGTGCAAAAAAGGGGTTATATGGTGTTATTCTCAGCAAAGGAGAACGTGAAGGCTGGATTACAGCTCATTGTTCGACTGTGCAGGCTGTGAGTCCCTATGATAATATCATGACATTTATGCATGAGGGCGCGAGCGGGGGTGGCAAAAGTGAAATGTTGCAGCATATAGTAAAAGAGCCTAATGGTCAGGTACTCATCGGAGAAAATATAATTACAAAAGAAAAAAGACTGATCAGTCTTCCTATGTTTTGTTCTTTTAATCCGGTTACTGATGATATGGCATTGTGTCATCCATCCATTCAGAAGGAAAATGGCAAATTAACTTTGCTTGATGCTGAGAATGCATGGTTTATCAGAGTTGACAGTATTCTTGAATATGGAAGTGATCCGTTTCTTGAAAAAATTACCTTAAAACCTGACCGGCCTTTGCTTTTTCTTAATATTAAAGCAAATCCTGACAGTACGGCGCTTATCTGGGATCATACTGAAGACGAACCCGGTAAAAGATGTCCAAATCCAAGAGTAATTCTGCCACGTGAAATTGTTCCTGATATAATTAACAAACCAGTTACAGTTGATGTAAGGAGTTTTGGTGTTCGTACTTCTCCTTGTTCAAAGGAAAAACCAAGTTTTGGAATTATCGGACTGTTTCATATTCTTCCTCCTGCTTTGGCCTGGTTATGGAGGCTGGTTTCGCCAAGGGGATATGCCAATCCCAGTATAACAGGAAGCGGAACTATGGAATCAGAAGGTGTAGGATCCTATTGGCCTTTTGCCACCGGTAAAATGGTTACACATGCAAATTTGTTGCTTGAACAAATAATTCAGACTCCCCGCATGAGGTATACGCTGGTTCCCAATCAATACATTGGGGTGTGGAAAGTGGGATTTAAACCTCAGTTATTAATGAGAGAATATCTTACACGTAGGGGAAATGCAAAATTAAGGAGTGATCAGTATCAGGTTGCCCGTTGTCCTTTATTAGGTTATGAACTGAATTATCTGACAATTGAAGGAGCAAAAATACCTTCAAGGTTTCTTCAGGTGCACAGACAGGTTGAGGTTGGTACTGAAGGATATGATGCAGGGGCAAAAATTCTATATGATTTTTTTAGAAGTGAACTGAAAAAATATATCCGGCCTGAATTATCCATTACAGGGAAAAGAATTATTGAGGCATGTATGTCAGGGGCTTCTGTTGAGGATTATAATACGATTGTGCCGATGAATTACCAGTATTCATTTCTGACACTTAAAGATTTTGAACAAAATAATGGTAATAATGGAGAATAATAAGTTGCTGTTATTTTATGAGGAGATATAGTATCGTTTTTTCAGCGGTTT
>CAZBCB010000463.1:1381-2494 GCA_964489905.1 uncultured Bacteroidales bacterium | reverse complement strand
CCGCTGGTTGGCCGCTTTCTAAGCCCCGATAACTTCGTTCAGGCGCCGGATTTTACCCAGAGTTTTAACAGGTATAGCTATTGTTTGAATAACCCGCTGATCTATACTGACCCTTCGGGCGAATTTATTTTTACCCTTGCTTGTTTACTGATTCCAGGAGCACAGGTTCTTTTACCATTTGCAATTGCTGCTGATGTTGGTGGCATAATTAATACTGCCACTAATTGGAAAAATATCGATAATGTTGGAGAAGGTCTTGCTGCCTATGGATTAGGTGCTGGAACTGGTGCATTATCTGTTGCAAACCCTGCACTTGGGGCAACGCTTGGAGGTGCATTAACCAGTGCAGGCAACAATATTATCGGTCAAACCGGCAATGGAGTTGGATTAGGGGATGTTGATTGGGGCCAAGTAGGAGGTCAGGCAGTTTTAGGTGCAGTAGTCGGGGGTGTTACTTATGGAGTTGGTACAGCAATTAGTCAAACCGGAGTTACTAATAAAATTTTAGATGCAACCGGAATAACCAATAATGTAGCAAGAAATATTGCAGGTTCTACAATAAATGGCGTAATGACCGGAACTACAGTTGGACTGGTTAGAGGTGTTGGAACTGGACTGGTTACTGGAGATTGGAATGTTTGGGAGTATACTTGGAAAGGTGCGGCATATGGGGGAGCAGGAGGTTTATTGTATGGAGGCCTTACAGAACTTGGTTATCAAGCACAACTAAAATATGGACGTAGTGATGCTCTAAATAGCAAAAACACAGATATTTTTGCCAAAGGTGGACAAAGGTATATAAACCGATTACAACGAATTGATGGCAATAATGGCGGAACAGGAAGTTCCATGAGCGGACAAGGCATGGGCGAAATTACCGTTATTTATGATACCCAAACAGGAACAACCACAGTTTATATTAATGTCAGCCCAAATAGTTATTGGCAACCACCAGCGCCTTATCAGTACAATAGCCCGACTATTTATCAAAATATTTTAAGGCTTTATAAATAAGGATTATATGAAAATCAATACAACAGGAATAACCCTTATTGTTGTGTTACTTAGTTTGGTGCTTTTATTTTTCACAGGTAAAAAAAACAAGCAGAGAAC
>CAZBCB010000463.1:0-1371 GCA_964489905.1 uncultured Bacteroidales bacterium | reverse complement strand
CAGATTATATTAACGGCAGCCCGACTAGTTATTGGCAGCCACCTGCACCTTATCAATATAATAGCCCAACTATTTATCAGAACATTTTACGGATAAATAAGTAAGAAAATGAGAACGATGAAAATCTTGTTATATATTACTTTGCTGATAGTTGGCTTTGTATTGCTTTATCTTATTGGACAAAGGAAAAGGCATTCAGAAAAAGTGATACAAGATAATGGTGTGGTAACAATTGGAACAGTTGTAAATCGAACATCCGGCATTGAAGATGGAGGTATTACCACTTTTGGTGTCCATTTTGATTTTTATATAGATGGGATATTAATAAAGGCTCATCAACGGTTAAAAGGAAAAATGGAATATGATAGGGCTATTGTGGGGATGAAATATAAGGTAAAATACTTACCTAATAAGCCAAATATTAACTCTATTATTCTTATAAACGAGCCTATTATATCAGAATACAAGAATATTACTAAAGAGAGGGAGCGTATTTTGAACACTTATGAAAATGCTCAGGTGTTTCTAAAGAAAAATGCGCAACCATTGGATGAGATAAAGCATTTAATAGCAGAATAATCAAATAAGCCTCGGTTCGCCGGGGCTTTTTGCTTTACAATCCATGAGGGTCAATAATTTCAAGACCTTGAATGTTCTTAAAATCTTTTGTGTTGCGAGAAACCAGCACCAGATTGTTTTGCAATGCGGTTGCAGCGATTACGGCATCGGGCAGTTTAGTTTTATACAAGCTGCGTAATTTGATGGTTTTATCCATTATAGCAACGTCCATCGGGTCGAAATTTGAATAAGTAATAAAATCAACTTATTAAATTGATATTCATTGTATTGCAAAGATTAATTCCTCTTTTTTACATTACATTTCAAGCGCTCTCTTATTATGTATTGTTGGGTTTAAGGGAATATTTATGTAAAATTGAGTACTTTTATTACCAAAATCATTCATAACAAGGCAACAATGTTCCGTACACCTGCCCTTATGCTGTTTCTTGCAGCTACTTTGAGTGTATCTGCTCAAAGCCGGCCGCATGATACCGTTAATTACGAATTGCGCCGGCTGAATGAACGGAATCTTATACTTCACATCGATACTTTCGGAACCAAAGTAATTGCCGCTAGCCGGAGCGCCAGAAACATCGATGAATTACCTGTTACTATTTATGTCATTTCGCACGAAGAAATAATACGCAGTCATGCCGGCACTCTAACCGAGGTGTTGAAGTCAATTCCGGGAATCCGGGTCTCCACCGCCGGGTCGGGAGAAACAGGAGAAACTTTTCTTCTCAGGGGTCTTACCGGTAACTATTATACCAAGATTCTGGTAAACGGCCAGCCGGTTAAGCCCTCAGTGGC
>CAZBCB010000462.1:0-2497 GCA_964489905.1 uncultured Bacteroidales bacterium | reverse complement strand
AATTGACGAATTGGGGTTTATTATAATATACCTTCTGTATGAGTTTCAGAAAGATCATTAATCAGTGCAACCGCATACACAGCTATTCCTTCTTCTTTTCCCACAAAACCTAATCCTTCCGTTGTTGTTGCCTTAATGGAAATATATGTTGTATTAATTTTCATAATACTTGCGAGTTTTTCCTGCATCATGGGAATATAATCTTTTATTTTTGGTCGTTGCAGGCACACGTTAGTATGAATATTAGAAGGAATGAAATTATGTGAGTGCAATAGTTTAATTGTTTTTTCAAGAAGAATAGTGCTGCTGATATCTTTGTATTCAACACTGTTGTCCGGGAAATGATACCCGATATCCCTGAGATTTGCAGCACCCAGGAGTGCATCACAAATGGCATGAATTAACACATCGCCGTCTGAGTGGGCAAGGCACCCGGTATTATGCGGTATTTCGATTCCTCCCAGAATTAGTTTACGTCCTGGTGCAAGCTGGTGCACATCATATCCGAAACCAATTCTGTATTTCATTTTGAATTTTTCCGGCCGAAATTTGCACCCAGGGTAAATCTCATGGTATCATCCAGCGGATTGCTTCTTCCTGACGCTGAAAACAAATAAGAGAAATCGAGGAAAAAGACATTTAATTGCAATCCGATACCAACGGTAAAATACTTACGGTTGCCTTTTGTTTCGTTTTCATAAAAATAACCGCCACGGATTGCAAACTGCTGCCGATACCAGTATTCAACGCCAGCTGAAATCATTATTTCACGCATTTCTTCATTGAAACCTCCCGGTGCATCATAAAAAGACTGTATCCAGCTCATTGGTACCGAAGAAGGTTCCGGTTTTCCATAATAAATAGAGTCGCCTGTCTCAGGGTCCAGATATAATTTCTGAGGGGTTGGCACGAGTAATTTATTAAGGTCAAAGGCTCCGGTGAGTGAATTATAGTCGTCAAGTTCAACAGTGAGGCGTGCACCAAGCCTTAGATTGGTTGGAATAAATAGTTTATCACTGCCCTCGGTGTATGAAATTTTTGTGCCAAGATTTGAAATAGATAAACCCCATGCAAATTCAGCCGGTAGCTCACCCAACTGAAGCGGCATATGATAATAGGTTGATAGATCGGCCGCAAAAGAATTACCTGCGCTGTATTGCTGAATACCTACAGTACCACCTCCGGTGATGTCTGAACGGATATAACGTAGGGTAAGAGCTCCGGAAATACGGTCGGAAAAAATTCTTGAATAACCGGCATCCAATGCAAATTCATTCGGATGATATTCACCGACTTTTGTTCCGACTTCATCACGGAAAATCATTTCTCCAATTGAGAAATATCTTAAAGAACTACTGAGGACTTGTTTATCATCAAATTTGTAATAAAAACTCAGATATACAAGGTTAATATCTTTAACCAGCTTGGTAAGCCAGGGAGTATAAGCCAATGATACACCAAATTTACCATCAATAAAAGGGTATTTGGCTGCATTCCATTGTTGTGAATTTACGTCAGGTGTTGTAGCTGCACCCAGGTCACCCATAGCACCTGCCCTTGAATCAGCAGCTATTGTCAGAAATGGTACTGAGGTTTGCAAAACATTAAGTGATTTTTTCATACTCTCAGGAATTGGATTATCCTGCGCCTGACTATATTGAAAAAAAACAAAAAACAGGCTTACGCCCATAATAATACTTCTGAGATTCATCTTCTTAAATTTTTTAAGTGCCACAAAGTTAAAATAATTATTTAAAATAAAACCTCGTAGAATTGTTTCATAGGCATCTTTTGTTTATAGGGTAAAAAACCATTATTTTCTAATTTAATGATTAATGATAATTAATTTATTAAATCCATCTGATACCAATTCTTCATTCATCTCAACTCTAATACGGTATGGATATATTCCGTTAGAAAGACGATTTCCGCTAGCATCTGTTAAATCCCATTCAATGGGTGGTGAATGGTAGCCCTCCATATAAATATTCTGTCTGATAGTTCTGACAATTCTGCCTGAAAGGTTAAAAATATCAATGGTAATTTTCATATCTGCTGCAGATTTGTTGTGCTCAAACTGAAAATAAGTATAATCACGCGCAGGATTTGGATAATTATATACATTTCTGAGAAAAATTTCATTTTTATCCACGACATTAAATTCAATATAAGCTTCTGAAGGATTATTATAGGTATCCCACACTCTCAGTTTAACCGAGTGTAAGCCAACATTAAGATTGGTCAGCGGGTAATAGAGTGTTCCTTTAGTATAGTCATTCAGGCTTGTTTCATAAAAATCGTTCAAAACATATGGTGTTCTGACGTCATCATCCAAAATAGCAACAATATCATGACCTATTCCGCTACCGGTGGTATTAATTCCGCTTTCATCCGATATACGGGCAAAAATTGCCGGATTTCTGTCGGTTATACCTCCATTCACAAAATTTTCATCATTAATATATAGTTCTATTTCAGGCCCGTTGTCATCTGGCAG
>CAZBCB010000461.1:0-2502 GCA_964489905.1 uncultured Bacteroidales bacterium | reverse complement strand
AATTCATATCATGTGTATTAACGATAGTGGTAATATCATATTCTTTTGTAATTTCACTGATTAGCTCGTCAATAAGTAAGGCTGTTTTTGGATCAAGGCCTGAATTGGGCTCGTCGCAAAAAAGGTATTTTGGGTTCTGAACAATAGCACGGGCAATGGCAACTCTTTTCTTCATACCTCCGCTCAGTTCACCGGGATATAAGTCATTTACATTATCGAGGTTAACTCTTTTGAGACAAAAATTAACCCGTTCTCTTTTTTCTTCTACTGACATATTGGTGAACATATTAAGCGGAAAGCTGACATTTTCTTCAACTGTTAATGAATCAAACAGTGCTCCTCCCTGAAACATCATTCCGATTTCCCGTCGGATATTTTGTTTTTCCTTGAAATTCATATGTACAAAATCACGGTCGTCGAAATATACTGACCCTTTATCGGGGTTAAACAGCCCGACAATACATTTCATCAGGACAGTTTTACCTGAGCCGCTACGGCCGATTATCAGATTGGTTTTGCCTTTTTCGAAAGTTACAGAGATGTCTTCCAGGACGATTTCTCCGGAAAAGGATTTATAAAGGTTTTCAACTACAATCATTTTGCAAGCATTAATTGTGTTAGGATAACATCAGTCATTAAGATCAATACACTGCTGTACACAACGCCTTTTGTGCTTGAACGTCCGACTTCGAGTGCACCACCTTTTACATAATAACCATAGAAAGAGGATACTGAGGTTATGATAAATGCATAAAATACGGTTTTAATAAGTGCATAGGTTATGTAAAACGGTACAAACCAATACTGTATTCCATAAATATAATCAGCTGACGAAAGAGCACCGGTTACCATGGCAGCTATCCATCCGCCAAAAATACCTACGGCCATTGAAATAACAGTAAGAAACGGATTAAATACCATAGCTGCAATAATTTTCGGTAAAATAAGATAACTGGCAGAGTTTATGCCCATCATTTCAAGCGCATCAATCTGTTCGGTTATCCTCATGTGCCCTATTTCTGATGCAATATTTGACCCTACTTTTCCGGCCAGAATTAAACCTACCATGGTAGATGAAAATTCAAGCAAGATAGTATCTCTGGCTGTTAAACCAATAAGATATAATGGTATCCATGAATTCTCAAGGTTATAACGGGTTTGTAAGGTAATAACAGCACCAATAAATATGGAAATAATAATAACAATACCAATTGAATTAAGTCCTAAAGTCTCAATTTCATGTATGGTTTGTTTTAGGTAAATACGCATTTTCTCTGGCTTTGAAAATATTCTTGAAAGGAAAATAACATATTTACCAAAAGTGGTAAGAAGTTTCATAGTTATTTTTGTTCAAATTTAATTATATCAATGGAAAATCAAATAAACAATCATTTTAATCTATTTATTTATTGCAACAATCAAAATTAATTTATGAATCCTTCTTTTTTTTCTATTTTCGCGGATAAAATTAAAAATATACTTTAATATGAATAGCAGTTATTATTGTGTAATTATGGCAGGAGGCATAGGAAGCCGTTTTTGGCCGTTAAGCAGAACAAAAAAGCCGAAACAATTTCTGGATATTCTTGGTACGGGTAAAACTTTGATTCAACAAACTTTTAACAGGCTGAAGAAAGTATTTCCTGTTGAAAATATATTTGTTGTGACCAATGAAGATTACAATGGGTTGGTTAAGAAGCAATTGCCTGAAATAAGTGAAAACCAGATTTTACTCGAGCCATTACGCAGAAATACTGCACCTTGTATTGCTTATGCCAATTATAAGATAAGGCAAAAAGATTCTAATGCGGTTATTTTGGTGGCTCCTTCAGATCATATTATTTTAAAGGAACAGGAATTTATTGATGTTATTAAGAAAGGCCTTGAATTTGTTAAAGGAAACGACGCCTTACTTACTCTTGGTATTCAGCCAAGCAGACCGGAAACAGGGTATGGATATATTCAGATTAATGGTGGGAAAGGAAAGATAGAGCTGAATGATAGCATTCGTAAGGTTAAAACTTTTACTGAAAAGCCCAATCAGGAAATGGCTGAATTATTCATTAAAAGTGGTGATTTCTTCTGGAATTCAGGTATGTTTTTCTGGTCTTTAGGATCCATACAGAAAGCATTTGAATTATATCTTCCTGAGATAGACACCTTGTTTAAAGAAGGATTGGAGTTATATAATACACCTCAGGAAAGTGAGTTTATAGGGAGAGTTTATTCCAATTGCCGTAATATTTCAATTGATTATGGTATAATGGAAAAAGCTGAAAATGTTTATGTTCTGTGTTCAGATTTTGGATGGTCTGATTTAGGCACATGGGGTTCTCTTTATGATATGCTAAATAAGGACGAGAATAAGAATACTAAAACAGGTTCAAATATTTTTACCTATAATACGCAAAACTGCATTATTAATATTCCTGATAATAAGTTAGCGGTTATTCAGGGGCTTGATGATTATATCATTGTTGAGTCTGAAAATATCCTTTTAAT
>CAZBCB010000460.1:0-2511 GCA_964489905.1 uncultured Bacteroidales bacterium | reverse complement strand
AAAAATAGCTATGCTAAGACCCACTGGAAGGGCAACGGCAATAGCGATAAAAGAAGTTAATACTGTCCCCGATAATAATGGCAATATACCAAAGTGTTTCTGAGTAAATAATGGTGTCCATTCAGTGTCGGTCAGAAAATCGATAACAGAGACTTCCCTGAAAAATGCTACTCCTTCAACCGTAAGCACAATAATTATTCCAACGGTTGTGAGTATGCTGACCAGTGAACTAGTCAGCAACAGTTTTTCAATAGAAAATTCTATTATCCTCCTTTTTTTCATTTTATTTAATAAAATCAGCAAATTTCATTTTTTCCTGTTCATATTTCTCTGCAGGAAGCGGAACATAACCTACTTCCTTTGCCAAAACATCAACATGTTCAAGATAAAATTCTACAAAGCTCCTGACTTCATCACGTTCGGCCGCTTTTTTGCTGACATAAATAAAAACAGGCCTTGATAAAGGCTTATAACTTCCGTTACTCACCGTTTCCAATGACGGAAATACAGGCCCATCACCATTATCAACAGAAATAAGTTTCAGCTTATCTTTGTTTTCTTCATAATAAGCAAGGCCGAAAAATCCAAGACTGTATTTGTCACCTGAAACACCCTGAACCAGCACATTGTCATCCTCGCTGGCCGTAAAATCGCCGCGGCTTGAACCACTTTTGCCTACAATGACTTCAGTAAAATAATCATAAGTACCTGATGCAACACCAGGTCCGAATAAATGAATTTCTTCATTGGGCCATTCAGGTCTTATCTGATTCCATTTCATAATAACATTTTGAGCTTTTGGTTCCCAGATTTTTTTTAATTCCTCAACGGTAAAATGGTCAACCCAATCATTGGCCTTATTAACCAGCACAGCCAGACCATCATATGCAACCATTAAACCTATATATTCTATTGAATTGGCTTTACAAAGTGAATCTTCACTTTCTTTTATAAGGCGTGATGCGTCAGAGATATCAGTTTCACCACGACCGAATTTTTTGAATCCCCCACCGGTACCTGATATTCCTATCGACACATTAACACCGGGGTTAGTTATCCTGAATTCTTCGGCAATAGCTTCAGTAATCGGATATACCGTACTTGAACCGTCAATTTTTATTTCACCGGTTAAACCCTGCTTTTTTGGTTTGTTTTGGCCGCATGCTGCAACCAAAAGGATGATCAGCAACGAATAATAAAAAGAATTTTTCATAATGTATTATGTATTATTGATGAATACAAAAGTAATTGAAGCCTTTATCCTGAAAGTTATTGATATATTAATTTATTGTTAACCTTATGTTAACTGAAAGTTAATATTTATCCCACTTCTGAATAGGGCAACATAGGTTAATATGAAAGTTTATACCGCATTAGTCATTTAAATTGAAACAGACATGAGCTTGAAAGGTTTAAATAACAAACTTATTTATCATACACATTCAGGATGCTTTTCCTTAGAAATTAAAAGCTGTAATAGAAAGTAATACGAGGTGTAACAGATGGTTTATAATTAACCCCACCGGTTATTGATTCATAAGTTTCAATCATAACGTTAGGAGTCAATTTAAAATTATTATGGACTTTCCATGTAAATCCTCCTATAAATAAATTTCTCACATCGCCCTGCACATTTTTATTTATATTAAAATCAAAATAGTCATAACGTCCAATCAAACTGAAATTCTTATTTATTGTATAACCGGCAAATATTGTTAAACCTGCGCCCTTTCTGTCAATCAATGAATTACCATTGTTGTAATCATTCTGTGCCATGTTTACATATCCTTCAATGCCTGCATTCAATTTTCCGGCAAATAAATAGCCGATAAACAATGCAAATGTTTTTTCTGTCGCGCTTAAGTTGGGGCTCAATGTATCATAAGGATTTTTAATAGATTTCTTTTCATTAATGTCAGCATATATTGTAATGCATAATTGCTTTAGCGGATTTATTTCAATGTGCCCATAGTAGTGTTTGTATGAATCAGTTGAGGGTTTAACACCGGCATTCTCTCCGATCATAAACCAGTATTTAACTATTCCGGCGGTATCAATATTTCCTCTGAAAGCAATCCCAAAATCACGTGGTGATACAACTTTACGCAAATCAAGAATCATTTTCTCAATATATCTGTGGTCCCATTTTCCTTCAGAAATTTCGTATGCCGGAGTAGGAATAATACCAAACTGCACCGAATGATTTCTATAATATTTGTATCTTACATAAGCATCCTTAAAAAAAGGTATAATATACCCGTTAGCGGTTGTTTTATCATTAGCCTCAAGCCTTACCCGGGTTTCAATTCTGGGGCTGATCTTATTATCATACGTGAGGTATATACGCCTGATTGTTATACCTGTTAGTCCGGTCTTCCCGCCAATAACTGTATTATTTAATGTTTCAAAAGCAGAATCACTCTGGGCATTATAATAAATATCACCAAATGCAAGAGCCGATAATTTACCTGAAGGTTGCTGGGCAATAGCCATAAAAAAAGCCATTGACAT
>CAZBCB010000459.1:0-2511 GCA_964489905.1 uncultured Bacteroidales bacterium | reverse complement strand
AATTCAGATACATTATATTTTACTGAAGGTGAATAAAATGCAGATGATGGCTTAAAAAAATTCAGTAATTTATTAACCTTTGGTTCGCCTGTTGAATCATTTCAGTTTTATCCGGGTTTTATAAAAGGTAATATAGAGTTTTATTATATCAATGCTCAGATAGAAGATAAGAAGGTAAGTACCAGACCTTCCAAAAAAAAAAGATGCCGGTTGTTCCGAACCCGACATGATTGACCAGTCGTTCTGGAGAGAAGGCCTCGCGATACCTGATTACACTCGCATTATAACTAAGGTCCAGCATATTATTGTTCACCATTCTGCAGGATCAAACATTGATACAAACTACACAGGTATTGTCAGGAATATTTACATTTATCATACAGAAATTTTGGGTTGGTCGGATATTGGGTATAATTACCTGATAGCAGCCAATGGTGATATTTATAAGGGGCGTGATCCTGATGGTTTTGAACAGGACAATGTGCTGGGAGCTCATTTCTGTGGTTCAAATACAGGTACCATGGGCATTTGTATGATGGGTACATATACAGACATCTGTCCTTCTTCTGAAGCTATTAAATCATTGATATCACTGATAAACTGGAAAGCGGGCAAAGACAGTCTCAATCCCTTGGGGACCTGTCCCCATGCACTTAATGTCAATTTACCGGTTATTGCAGGACATCGTGACGGATGTTCAACCGAGTGCCCGGGCGAATGTTTGTACCGGTTGCTTGATAGTATTAGGCATGAAGTCATGAAGGTATTTAATGGTTGTGGTTATGTGTATAAAATAATTGAAAACACATCAAAATATGCTTATTCTATAAATGCAGTTTTATGTCATGCTAATGATGTTGTTTTTATACAATCAGATGGAGCCCCGATAATTCAATTACAGATATTTAGCCTTTCAGGAAGAAAAGTCAGGCTGCATTATGAATATTTATCTCCGGACAGGTTGGCTTTTTCAACAGACAATATCCAACCTGGCATTTATATCATTAAAGTATCCTTTAAAAACGGTATTTATACTGATAAACTGGTAATTTTTAAATAGTGGTAGTGAAATTATTTCTGTCTGTTATTTATTGAATTAAGAGAAATAACATAAACGCAACCTTTTTTTACTTTTTAGCATCATCTGTTAAAACTGTTATGACAGGGATTAAATAGAATTTAGGGTTCAGAGTTAAAGGTAATTAATAAAAAAGTTCCATGGGAATAACAGGAACAAAAAGCCCCGGAAATCAGATACCGGGGTTTTTATTTAATTGATTGATGCTATTTGTGGTGATCGTATAATAATGTTCCATTCGGTTAAAACATTTAAAGCATGTTTAATTTCTCGCCGGCAGTCTTCTTCAGAATAGGCATATTTTTTTGAAATCATTGTCATTACATATCCAATACGTTGTTTTCGGTAAGCCGCTATAATAAGATCGGCATACAAATCAGAAAACTTGTGTTCTGTTTTTTCGCCATTTTTAACTGTCGATAAAATTACAATGCCATTAGACGACCTTTTAAATTTATATTCAGGATTTAACTTAATAATCATGTTTTCAAAATCATTGGCAAAGACAGGTGAAAAAATGAAAAATGAAAACAATGTAATAATAAGAAACCTTATTTTAGCTTGTTGATATACCATAAATATGTTCTTTTGGAATAATTATAAAACACTCCCTGGTTATAATGGTTCAAATAAATAACAAAATCTTAAAGAATCAGATGCAATTATAATAAAGTTACGATAATTTTGGCTGTTTATTATCTGATTATAGAATAATATATTCATTTTTTATTTTTCATGCGTATTGCCATTATTCATCATCATTTATATCCGGGGGGAGTCACAAGAGTGATTGAATCACAGATTCATGCGTTATTTCTGACGAACCCTGACATCAGGGTATCATTGCATAGTGGCACAACACCCTTAAATGATGCAAATTTCAGGCAGATTAAGTTCTGTAACGAACAAACACTTCAATATCTTCCCGGCGATATTAATAAAGATGATGCAGTGAATATTATTAATGCATTAGACACTTATTTAGACAAGGTTGCCGGAGAGAATGATATACTTCATTTTCATAATCTTAACCTCGGGAAGAATCCGTTACTCACGCTGGCTGCATATCGTCTGGCAAAACGTGGTGTCCGTATTGTAAATCATTGTCATGATTTTGCAGAAGACAGACCTTCAAATTTAGCTTTTTTACGATCTGTTATTCAAGGCTTTTTTAATGAAGACCTTCAGGATGTTCTTTATCCGGCGATAGAAAATTATCATTATGCAGTTTTAACCAGAAATGATTTAAGGCGTCTTAAGAATTACGGTATCAGTGAAAGCCGCATTTCGCTTTTACCCAATGCGGTTACTTTTAAAAATAAAGAAAATGATTTCCTGCTTTCCAGCGATGAAATTAAAGAGATTTTTAACATCAAGCCGTTTCAGAAGATTTGTCTTTATCCGGTCAGGGGTATTCAGCGAAAGAACCTTGG
>CAZBCB010000458.1:0-2532 GCA_964489905.1 uncultured Bacteroidales bacterium | reverse complement strand
CCTACATTTACACTTGCTGTAGTCGGGGTAACGGTTACTCCGGTTACAGGGACTGTTGATCCTGAACTTCCATACACTTCAAATTCATAAATTGAGAATCCATATTCTGTAACTCTTTCGATTCCGTACATTCTGACATACCTTGCAGTTACATCAGTAAAAATAATATCATCAATGCTACCATTACCGCCTACAATTGATGCAACAGTTGTCCATACTGAACCGTTGGTTGATACCTGAATTTCATATGTAGTGGCATAAGCGGCTTCCCAGTTAATTATTACACGGTTTATTGTCTGGGCTGCTCCTAAATCAACCTGCAACCATTCGGGAGCAGAGAAGGCACTGCCCCATCTGGTGCTTGTATTACCATCAACAGCCTTGTTGGCACTGAGGTCAGAAGTTTCTACTGATGATGCGGTTGCTGTCTTATTTAATGCTAAATTAGGTGTTGTTGGAGCGGGAAGATCAGATGTAACCGTAACTGTCACAGAACTGGAAGTCGCGGTACTCATCATATTATCATAAGCTTTGGCACTGATTGAATAGGTACCGGCTAACTGAGGTATCCATGTAATGGAATATGGCGCTGTATTATCCTCTGCAATCTTACCGGAACCCGCATAAAATTCAACCTTTGATATGGTACCGTCACTATCAGAGGCATTTGCTGAAATAGTAACAGG
This sequence comes from uncultured Bacteroidales bacterium, assembly GCA_964489905.1. Lineage (GTDB taxonomy): Bacteria > Bacteroidota > Bacteroidia > Bacteroidales > UBA10428 > UBA5072. The sequence goes on along the minus strand of CAZBCB010000458.1, from coordinate 1,846 downwards.
GGTACCCTGGGATACTGATATGTTACCAGTTGGTGCTGTCAAAGTTATTGTCGGAGGAGATGTCACAGCTGTGAATGCCATGGAAGTTGTATTAAAATATCCCTTGTCAAATACCAGTCTCATTACCTGTTTTCCTGCAGTAAGTTTAAGACCGGAAATTTTAACAGTCTGATATGAACCCCAATTACCAGATGAAGGTATATCAGTTACAGCAGTTTTAGCCACACCGTCAAATTCAAGGTGCAGCTTACCGGTAATAGGGTAACCTGAGGCAACATTGATGGTAAAATCATAAGTACCGGTTGTAGCTACATTTACGGTATATTCTAACCATTCTCCGTTAAGAATATAACCGATATTTGAGGTACCTTCAACATCAACTCCTTCAGAAGCCCTTAATGCTCCTGAAGGTCCTTTATGGACGCCATCTACATCGTGATAAGCAATCATTTCACCCCCATCGTCAAAATGATATGTCTGAATAGTACCGGGTATTGGCCACGGGGTGCCATCCGGATAGGCGGTTTGATTTATCGTGTTGACGACATGAATAGTTTTTGCAGTAGATGTTCCGGTTGCAGATGAATTATCTGTTGCAACCACAGTTAAAGTATAATCTTTAACTGAAGTCGGTGTCCATGTTATGGAATAGGGAGATGAATTATCGGTGCCAATCAGAGTACCATCTACATAGAAACGCACTGAGCTAATTGAACCATCAGCATCAAAAGCTTCAGCTGAAATGGTAATTTCGGTACCTGGTAATATGTAAGTATTATTTAAGGGAGTTACAATATTTGCGGCAGGTTTCCAGTTTCCTGAGCTGGTCCATGAATCAACCGGTGATTGAATAGCATTCAATACAAATTTTCCTGATGTTGACAGGTTATTATAAATATTATCAGCTATAGAATAAGGTACTAATGCGGCTGATGTTTCATTTTTATCTGAATAACTCCAGTTACACCAACTGATTTTATTGGTTTGCATAAAATTTAACCAGGTAGTACTTTCAGTAGTATTAACGCTACCACCTCCATCAGCATTAGTCGTACCCCATTCGGTTACAAATATGGCAAGACCTTTAGACATAGCTGTTGTAATTTTATCCCTGTAGCTCTGGCCATGCGAACCTGCATAAAAATGAAAGCTGTACATAATATTCGAATATCCGGTTATGGGATCATTCGCTGCTATATCTACATCAGAACTCCATGTAGGACTTCCAACCAAAATAATTGTATTCGGATCATTCGCCCTTATTATAGGAATTATTGTATTGGCATATTTTTTCACTGTAGCCCAATCAACACCATTGGGTTCATTACAAATTTCATATAAAACATGCTTTTTACCGGCATGTTTTGCTGACATATAATTCCAGAATTCTTTTGCCATCGGCAGATATGTAGCATTATTCGGATCGCCGGGGGTTAAAACATGCCAGTCAATTATACAATATATTCCAAACTGACCGCAAATATCGACCAGTTCATCAATGTATTTTTTCCAGAAATCAGGATTTCCTTCATATCCTCCTTTGGTCTGATCAGGCTGTTCAGTCGGATACATTGCAAGACGAAAAACATCGCAACCCCAATCCTGAGCCATAACTTTTATGGAGTTAAAATTATAATCTTCAGTAAACCAGTTTAGTCCATGCGAACTAAACCCTCTTAATTGAATAGCTGTCCCCGCTTCGTTGACCAACTGAGTTCCTGATACTTTTAGTTTCCCATTGGCCTCAACAGGTGTCTGAGAAAATAAATTAGATGCAAACAGCAGCATAATAGCAAACATAAGCCATGATGCATTTTTTCTGGTGAAACCCGCAACATCTTTTCTA
>CAZBCB010000457.1:0-2534 GCA_964489905.1 uncultured Bacteroidales bacterium | reverse complement strand
AACCTCGTCACGATTATGTGAATTGATAGGCATAGGATAAATATTATTTTTCGGATCATCCATTACAATAACACCAGGAGTATTTTCCAGTATTCTTCTGACATCAGATAATTCATATTCTTTTTCAAATTCTACATTAATTGATTCGGAATGTCCTCCGATAACAGGTATTCTGACAGTTGTAGCAGTTACCTTAATACTGTCATCACCCATAATTTTTTTTGTTTCGTTGACCATTTTCATCTCTTCCTTGGTGTAACCGTTATCAAGAAAAACATCGATATGGGGTAATGCATTCATGTCAATTTTATATGGATAGGCCATAGGTCCGGAGATACCCTGACGTTCATTCATAAGCTGGTCAACAGCTTTTTTGCCCGTGCCGGTTACTGACTGATAGGTTGAAACAACAATACGTTTTACTTTATAAGCTTTATGCAAACCAACAAGGGCAACAACCATTTGTATTGTTGAACAGTTTGGATTAGCTATTATTTTATCATTAGCAGTTAAGACATGAGCATTTACTTCAGGAACAACAAGCTTGATGTGTGGCTCCATTCTCCAGGCGGAAGAATTATCCACAACAGTTGTACCTGCTTCAGCAAATTTCGGTGCCCATGTTTTTGAAGTGCCTGCTCCGGCAGAAAATATGGCCAGTTGAGGGTGCAATGATACTGCTTTTTCTGCTGATACTACAGTATATTCTTTTCCTTTAAAAGTAATCTTCTTACCAACTGATTTTTCAGAAGCTACAGGTATTAAATCAGTCACAGGGAAATTTCTTTCAGCCAGTACTTTTAACATTTCTGAGCCAACAAGGCCTGTGGCTCCAACAACCGCAACTCTCATAGTGGGATAGAATAATAGGTAAATACTAATTTTTAAATTTTATTAAATTGCTTATTTGTTAATGGGCAAAATTCGAAAAAAAATTGAATTATGAAATACTTAACTGTATTTTTTCTGTTTTTTCCTCATATTATTTTTTCTCAGGTAAACGTTTCTTTTGAAGACGGCAATCTGAAACAATGGCAGCAATGCCCTCCCAATCGCTGGGAATTGTCTACGACAGATGCTTTGGAGGGGACATATTCACTACATCATGCTTTTGATAATTTTGAAGCTTCCAGTGACAGAATTTCCTATATGCATGATCCTTTATATCTCGATTCAGGCAAATGTGTCTGGCATTTTGAACTTAAATATGATTACACACCCTCATCATCCAATAAATGGGCTGTTTTTCTTACTTCTGACAGGTCTGCACCTTACATGCATCCCGACAGCAATATAAATGCATATATTCTGGGGGTTAATTTTACAGGTTCGGACGATATACTGAAACTCTGGAAATTAACAAACAATACGTTGACTACCATTATTAATTCCGGATTTAATTGGCAATCAGAAATTTCTACATTTCATAAAACTCTGGTCAGACTTGAGCGGGAAATAAATGGCCTTTGGTCAATTTATATTGATACTACAGGGTCAGGTAATAATTTTGAATATCTGGATGACGGACAGGATAATGAATTTAAGTGTACCTATTATTTTGGTATATATTATAAATATACTGCAACACAGGATCGTAAACTTACCTTTGACAATCTGCAAATAAACGGTTTTTTTAAAAAAGATAATTCCTTACTATCCATAAAGGATATTTATGTTATTTCATCGAATGCAATAAATGTTGAATTCACGAAACCGATTAATACAGACAGTTTAAAAACTTCATTAATTGAAGTATCTGAAGATATCGGAAATCCTTTATTCATAAGGGCAAATTCACCTGCATGTATTTCGCTTTATTTTAATTCGTCTTTTCGTAATACAACGAGTTATGAACTGTCTTTCAGATATATTGAAGATATTTATGGTAATGGTCAGCACGATTTAAAACACCCATTTTATTATTACCAGACGAAACCATTTGATGTTTTAATAAACGAAATAATGGCTGATCCTGAGCCAACTGTCGGATTACCTGCTGTTGAATATATTGAATTGTACAATACAACCACTTATGATATATCAGTTAACGGATGGATTTTAAAAGTCGGGGAAGATAATTATACTTTACCGTTTGAAAAAATAGAGAAAAAAAGTTATGTTGTTTTATGCAGTGAACAGCATGTTTCTTTTCTCAAGGAATATGGCAACATCTGGGGTATGAAAAATTTTCCTGCGCTTAATAATGATGGTCAGACAATATCGCTGATGGATAGGGAAGGCAGTATTATTCATAGTATTTCTTATAAAACCAGATGGTATAAAAATTCACTTAAGTCAGACGGAGGCTGGTCGTTGGAGTTGATTGATTATAGAAATCCATGCGGAGGAAATAATAACTGGTCAGCTTCTGAGAGTTATCTCGGTGGCACACCCGGTTATATAAATTCAATTAATGCAGAAAATCCGGATCATGAAAATCCCTGGTTAATGCAGGCAGCTACAATGTCTGATTCCTCGGTAATGTTATTTTTCAATGAACCGCTTAATTATATTGAATCTTCTGATTGTTCAAC
>CAZBCB010000456.1:0-2537 GCA_964489905.1 uncultured Bacteroidales bacterium | reverse complement strand
GAAAATTTTCAATAACCTTTTAAAATTAAAAATGATGAGGGATTTTTTAATTCTTATAATGGGATTATTTTTCTTTATAATTCCGGCTCAGGCACAGATCGATTTGAGTGGCTTTACTGCTTCAGGTTCAGCTATTCCTGTTACTTATCTAACAGATTATCAATGTCTTGGAGTTAATCCTGCCAATCTTGGCTGGCTTAGAAATGACAAATCGATTAATTTAAGTTTTCTGGAACTGGGGTCTTCCATATACTCTGATGCCGTTTGTAAAAAAACCTTGATAAATGAGGTATTCAGTTTTAAGGAAAGGCAGTTTTGCATGGTAAAAAATGACCGCAGCACAGAATTTTTCCAACCACCGCTTGTCGATGAATGCCGATATCAGTACACTGAACTTTTCCTATCAGCATCCAAAGATTGGGGGTTATGCTTTTGCTGTCAGGGAAAGAATAATCGGCAACTTTCATCTGACTCCTGAATTTGCTGAATTATTGTTTTGCGGGTACCACTACGACAAATATTTTGATTCAATTGTGGTTGACAATCACGGTGATACGATAGGTTATGCCACAAAACCCCGTTATTATGGCGATTTGTATAAAGGATGCCGGATATCGGGCAGCTGGTACAGGGAATATAATTTTGGCGTTGGTCTCAATGTCTTCAATACCGACATGATTAAAATATATGCCGGAGCCGGAGTAAAATATCTTCAGGGCTATGGACAGTTTGATGTTTACGGAAAGCCTGAAGGCCTCAGGGTTTATACTTCGCTTTCTCCAGTTTTTGGTGTTGATTATGGTACCGCTCAATCGCCTTCCCGTATTTATGATTCAGGTTTTATCTCAGTCGGACAGGGTTTTGGATTTGATGTTGGCGTTACGGTTAAAATCTTTAATACCATTAAAGTGGCTCTCGCCATGAATGATATTGGCTCCATTACGTGGAACGGAAATGTGTATGAAGCCATGGATACTTTCTTTTATTGCTGGGAATCAGAGGGATATAACAGCTATAACATCTTTATGGAATCACCAAAGCTGTTTGAAGGCGATGGTGTATTCAAGTGGCATGGTCTGGATAATATTAAGGTTGAACTGCCTACCAATATCAGATTCGGGGCTTCCATTCAACTCAAAGATTGGGTTGAAGTAGGCGGAAATCTCTATATTCCTCAAAATGATGCAAGTGGTAATCCTGAAACGACCATTATCGGGATAGGTGGTAAACTGAGCCCTTTTAAATGGCTTCAGATATCAACAGGGATGCAAATGGGTGGCAATTATGGGCTGAATATCCCTCTCGGATTTGTTTTTTCTCTGGCTGATAATGGGATGGAGGTTGGTTTTGCAACCCGGGATCTGGTAACTCTTTTCTCACAGAATACTCCTCATTTATCATTTGCCGGAGGATTTTTCAGGTTCAGGTTCGGCCAACCGGTACAGAAATAAAACTGTCCCTGCATAACCGGTCTCTTTTAAGATTTTCATGATCTTTGCTTATGCACAGGCATGAGAAATGTTTTTAAATTACTTGTTTTTGCATTCATTTTCTTACTTGTCAATTGCCATCCGGATGATTTGATTGAACAAATGCCCGAAATCAAGGTGTTTGAAAGCAATTCATGGAAGGAATATCAGACAAGGGAATGGGCAGTCGGAACACCCATCCTTCTCAGCATTGAAGTCAGATCGAAAAACATTTTGAAATACTTCCAGGTAAAGCTCAAAAATAATCTTGAATATCAGCTTGTTGATACTTCCTTTTCTGAAGGCCTCACATCTTTTGTCTTTGATCTGATTTTTTACAAGTCTGATAATGAGACTGATACACTTATTATATATGCCAGAGACAGTCTGGATAAATTTGCTGAAAAGTCAGTTATACTTAAAAAAGCAAATCCGGATATTAATCCCTTGACAGAATTCACTAATGTCAGATTATCGGCACGTTTTCATGAAAATGGAAAAAGCTTTCTGTCAATGAATGGTAACCAGTTTTCAGTTTTGAACCTGGAAGAAGCCTATAACAAGCAAGCCGATGTGCAGTTTTTCTATTATTTTTACCGGAATAAATACCTGTTGGGTAGTCCGGCTTCAAAGGTTGAGGCAGATGTTTTTTCAGGCGCAACACCTGTTTATCGTCCAGAAAACTGGATGATACGAAATAAAGTAATCTTTAAAAAAATTAACCTTTCCGACAATGAATTTCAGCATTTGAAAACAGACAGCCTGTTACTCTATCAGGCTGACTTTTACAATCCGAAAGAAATTATTGATTTACAGGAAAATAAATACTGGATGTTTTCGACCTCCGACTTCCGGCTTGGCATCCTGAAGGTGCTTTCTTTACATGGGAATGATTCCGGGTATGTTGACTTAGATATTAAAATTCAAAACGAGAAGTAAATGGAGAAACTGCCAAATTACCAAAATCTGCTGATTGTAGGTGGCAGCAGGCGCCATGTTGGCAAGACTACCCTGATATGTGAAATAATAAAAAGACTATCAGTAAATTACAATATAATTGGTTTGAAA
>CAZBCB010000455.1:0-2537 GCA_964489905.1 uncultured Bacteroidales bacterium | reverse complement strand
AAAGGCCTATGATTTATGCAAAGGTATTGATATTAAAGATACTCCATTTATTGCACTGGCAATTGAGTTAAACATTCCGATTTGGACAGGCGATAAAAAATTAAAGGACGAACTTATATCCAAAGGATTTAATTACTTTTTTCAGGAATAATCAGTATGTCCTTTTTCCCGCCACAAGTTTTTATTCTTTTTCAGATATTCCGGCAAGATTTTTTCATTGCCAGCTTATCATAGGAAGTTAGGAAAGCTGGTAGGTAACTGAATTAATTAATCCAAGTACTATGAATTTATTTATTCATCATACTTGGGTTAAACATATTGTTTCTACTATCTTCTCTGACAAACAAAATCTAATTATTCCAAAATATCAGAATGAATCCAGGTTACGCATTTCTGATACTCAATTTGAAATAAATTCCTGCTACATGCCGCTCTTCTCGTTCATCTTTTGTCTTTTATCCTGAGTCTTGATTTCTATGTTTCCTGCCTCTAACATGCCGCACCAGTACTAATATTTTGCCACAAGCGGCATCCTTCGTCCCATGCCAAAAGCCTTGCTCGATATTCGCAATATAGGCGGGGTCTGGTAACGTTTGTATTCGCTTGTGACAACCATAGCGGTAACTTTTTTAACGAGTGTTTCTTCAAAACCTTCGGCAACAATCTCTTCAACCGATTTCTTCAGTTCAATATATGAAAACAAAATTTTATCGAGAATTTCATATGGAGGTAATGAATCTGTATCTTTCTGATTCGGCCTTAGCTCGGCTGAAGGAGGTTTTGTTATGGTGTTTTGAGGTATAATAGTACCGCTTCTGTTGATAAATGCAGCAAGACGGTAAACATCGGTTTTATATACATCGCCTAAAACAGACAGTCCTCCGCTCATATCGCCATACAGCGTGCCGTATCCCACTGCAGCTTCACTTTTGTTCGATGTGTTAAGCAAAATGTGGCCAAACTTGTTAGATATGGCCATTAACAGGTTTCCTCTGATGCGTGCCTGAATGTTTTCCTCAGTAATATCTTCCGGCAATTCTTTGAATAAAGGTCTTAGTGATATCCTGTATTGCCCGAAAATATCGTTTATGGGTACAATATCATATTGTACATTAAGATTCCGGGCAAGGTCAACAGCATCTTTTACTGAATGATCAGAAGAATATTGCGAGGGCATTAACAATACCCTGACATTTTCATTCCCCAATGCCCTGCATGCAAGTACAAGAGTAACAGCTGAATCTATGCCCCCTGAAAGTCCTATGACAGCTTTTTGAAATTTCAGTTTTTCAAAATAGTCTCTGATGCCTAATACAAGGGCATCATGAATGTTTTCAATAACATCAGCTGACCGGGGTAGGGATTGGCTTTCACTGTCTGCCAGAAGGTTTTCCAGCTCAATAGTCTTGAAGTCTTCCCTGAAAAGCTTCATCCTGTCAATAACGGCTCCTTTTGAATTAATAATCAGCGAAGCCCCGTCAAATATAAGCTCGGTGTTTGCTCCTGTCTGATTCACATACAAAACAGGCAACTGATGATTTCGTGCATTTTCTGTAATAATATCCTCTCTGATTTGATGTTGAGTATAAGAATAAGGTGACGCAGAAATATTTACCACAAAATCAGGTTTTAAACGCATCAGTTCATTCATTGGGTTAACCGTATAAAGGCTTTCTTTTCCAAACTCGTTCCTGTTAGGCATATTATACCAGAGATCTTCGCATATGGTAACCGCAATGTTGTAACCTTTAAAATTCCATAACCTGAAATCTCTGTTTCGTTCAAAATACCTGTATTCATCAAAAATATCATAAGTAGGCAATAACGTCTTGTAAACCAGTTGCTCAATCTTTGAGTTATTTATTATGTAAGCTGCATTATAAATATTCTTGCCAATGGGATTAGGATTAATAGCAGGACTGCCGATAATGGCTGCAATACCGTCACATGCCCCGGCTATACTTTTTATCGTTTGCTCACAGCGGTCAATGAAATACCTGCATTCAAGCAAATCAAGAGGAGGATAACCGCATACTGCAAGCTCAGAAAAAATAATCAGATCGGCTTTTTCACTTTTGGCCCTGGCTATAGCCTCTGTAATTTTGCGGGCATTATCTTCAAATGCACCGATTGTGTAATTTATTTGTGCAAGAGAAATACGCATTTACAGCAGTTTAAAACATTATTCCTATCCTTAAGGAAAGATAGTTCATGGCTGTGTTGTAACTTTTGTTATCTAACAAATCAACAAAACCATTATTGAAAAACAAGCCCGTTTCAAGGGCAGTTGTGCCACCCAGCGAATATTCTATCCCGCCTCCGATGAAATATGAAAGGTTAAATAAATTAATTTCTTTATTCACATTATCCTTTTGCAATTGATTATCAGTAGCATTAGCTGTTGCTTTAACGTTAACCTGCGGTATAATACCCACTCTGGCATAATAGGTAATGTAACCAATCTGATTACTGCGCAGTTTAAGTGAAACAGGTACAGATATATACTGCAGGTTGTAGTCGACAGTCGAACCCGGACG
>CAZBCB010000454.1:0-2555 GCA_964489905.1 uncultured Bacteroidales bacterium | reverse complement strand
GCCAAACAAGCTACTTTGCGGGATTCTTTTATTTTCAGGTGGGGGATTTTATTATTGGTTAGTATTACCATGGCTGCTAATTATTATTTTTATGATACGCTCACACCCATACAGGATAATCTCAGAAAATTTCTGCATTTCAGTTCAACTGACTATGGAATAGTTACAGGGTTCTATGCTTTTCCGAATACTTTTTTGTTAATGGCCGTTCTTGGCGGTATTATTCTTGACAGAATCGGTATAAGGATTACCGGCACCGGATTTATCACCTTTATGGTACTTGGGGCGTGGTTAACATATTATGGGGCATCAGATTATTTTAATAAAGGTGGTGTTGGATATAGCCTGTTTAATTCTTTTTTTACCAGTTATTCACCTTCAGTAAAGATGATGTCACTGGGCATGTTGTTTTTTGGTCTGGGTGCTGAAACGGGTATTGTTGTTTTTAACAAGATAGTTGTAAAATGGTTTAAAAATCACGAGCTTGCCCTTGCTTTTGCCATAAATCTTGGTATTGCACGTCTGGGAACTGCCCTCGCCATTAAAATAGGGCCAAGAATTGCCGATCATTATACATGGATTTCACCGATATGGTTTGGAGCATTACTTATGTCTGTCGGATTTCTTGCTTTCATGCTATATCTTATAGCTGATGTTCGCCTTGATTCGCAGATAAAGAAAAAAGAAGAGCTTACATCGGATGAAGAGCGTTTTCGCTGGAGTGACCTTACAAAAATTCTGAAAATCAAATCGTTTTTATACATTGCATTTTTGTGTGTTACTTTTTATGCTGCTTTTTTCCCGTTTTTAAAATTTGCTCCTGACTTTTTTCTGAATAAGTATAATGTTTCTCTTAAGACCAGTGGGGATATTACTTTCTGGCTGCCTATAGGCACGGTATTATTTACACCCATATTCGGATATTATATTGATAAAAAGGGAAAGGCCGCTACACTTATGATACTTGGATCATTTATCCTTATTGTAGTACATCTTTTGTTTGCATTTACCCGATTAAATCCCTACCCCTTATGTTTGTTGCTTGGAATTTCATTTTCACTGGTCCCCGCAGCCATGTGGCCGAGCGTAGCCAAAATTGTAAGTGAAAACAGGCTTGGTACAGCTTATGGAATGATGTTCAGCCTGCAGAATCTGGGTCTTTTTGCCGTCCCCATTCTTACCGGAACCATACTCGATTATACCAATAAAGGACTCAAAGTCGGCGAACGACTTGATTATACCTTTGCTATGATTGGATTTGCTGTTTTTGGCACAATTGCCTTAATACTGGCTTTGATATTAAAAAGAGAAGACCGGACATCAGGTTATGGCCTTGAATTGCCTAATAAAGCCTGATACCGGCTATTTTCTGCAAATAATCTGCTTACGGTCAGGACCTAACGAGACTAAGGTCACAGGAACGCCGGTTTCGTTTTCAATAAACTTTATATAATCAGTTAATTCATCGGGTATGTCTTTAACTGAAGTGACTGAGGAAATATCTTTTTTCCAGCCTTTCATTTCAATATAAACTGGTTTTTCAACATTCTGCAGTTCATGAGGCATGCTATCTGTTTCTTTACCGTTTATTTTATAACGCACGGCAATTTTAATAGTGTCAAAACCTGAAAGTACATCAGCTTTGGTCATGAAAAGCTGGGTTACACCATTAATCATAATTGAATATTTAAGAGCAACCAGGTCAAGCCATCCGCAGCGCCTGGGTCTGCCGGTCGTTGCACCATATTCATGGCCGATTTTACGAATAGCTTCACCTGTTTCGTTATCCTGCTCTGTCGGAAACGGGCCACTGCCAACCCTTGTGCAATAGGCTTTGAATACGCCCAGCACTTCGCCTACCTTTTTGGGTTCAATGCCAAGGCCTATACAGGCACCTGCACATACAGTATTTGATGAGGTCACATAGGGATATGACCCGAAATCAATATCAAGTAATGTACCCTGAGCACCTTCTGCCAGTATTTTCTTTTCTTTTTTTAGTTGTTGATTAAGAAATATTTCACTGTCAATCAGTTCAAACTTTCTGATTGCTTCAATGCCTTCAAACCATGCCTTTTCCTGCTCTTCAATATTATAAGGAAATTTGTATAAAGTGAGTATTTCTTTGTGCTTATCTTTCAGGAATCTATATTTAGACATGAAGTCAGGCATTTCAATATCACCAACACGCAGGCCATTTCTTCCGGTCTTATCCATGTATGTTGGACCAATGCCCTTCAATGTTGAGCCAATTTTTGTGAGGCCTTTGGCAGCTTCTGATGCAGCATCAAGAATCCGGTGCGAAGGTAATATCAGATGGGCTTTCTTAGAAATAAACAACTTATTGTTTAAATCAACACCCATTGCTTCAAGAGCTTTAACTTCTATGGAAAAGATAACAGGATCGATTACTACACCATTACCAATAACATTTAATTGCTGCGGATGAAAAACACCTGATGGAATGGTGTTTAAAACATGCTTCATAGAATTAAACTCAAGGGTATGACCGGCATTAGGCCCACCCTGAAATCGGGCGATAATGTCATATTCAG
>CAZBCB010000453.1:0-2565 GCA_964489905.1 uncultured Bacteroidales bacterium | reverse complement strand
GGTCTAAATTATGTTTTTGTGCTAATTCCCGTCTTTTATTTATTACTGAATTATATCTTTCTTTTGCAAATACATCTTCTGCCGTATTTTTATATTTTATTATTTCTTTTACATATTGATATCTTTTGGCAATCAGATCAATAATCTCATTGTCAATGGTATCAATTGCTTTACGGACTTCTTCAATATTTTTGCATTCACTCGGTAATTTCATATATATAAAAATTCAGTTGCATATTTTTACAATGCAATTGTAATAAAATTTTTGAATATGTAATAAAAATCACGATGAGAATTATTGATTAGATATTTATAAAAAGCAATTCTGATTTATTGTTTTATAAGTTTTACCTGAGCGACTGTTTTATCGTTATTCCGAATCCGTAAAATGTATAGTCCGCTACCTGCCTTTTGAATGGCATGTCCATCCATTAAAAATGTATGATATCCGTCTTCATGTGTATATTCATACGTTGAATATATTTTGTTACCTACAATATCATATAGTTCTATTGTTATTTGACCGGCTATGCTGATATGACATTCAACAAATATTTTATCATTAAAAGGATTAGGATAAACAGAAAATGATTCATTTTTATCTGCTGTATAAGGAATAATCTGATTAAAATCCGGCAGCTTATAATAAATCTTTGGCATGTTTTCGTCCATCCACGATAAATGAGCCGTTAACCAGCTTTTAATGTTGCTGATTTCTTCATCATAATTTTTTGCATAAACATCATAATAAGATAAGGGATACTGAATAACAGGCCAGATGTTATAATTACGTATTCTTGCCTGTTCGATGTGGTGACTCAATGAATCAATCAGATAAAATATTGAATCATTGCACAGTATACCATTTCTCAGTTCAACCCATCTTGCATTTAGGTTGTTCACAAATGTAGTATCGCGCAATATTTCCCTGACTTTAATTTTATTGTTTGTTGAATAAGCAAATTGCCAGCCATTTGTAAAATTTGCATTCTGAAAATTAACATTCCCCATAGAAAAATCAAAATCCCATAACGGGCCGAATTTAATCCTCCCGTCTCTGTCGTCGCGGTCTTTATACATGTATGTACTGTATAAATATGCATCACAATTTCGCATAATTTCGTTGATGATGATATAATCAATAAGTGACTGATCGTCGATATATTTTTTATAACCCGATAAAGGATCCAGGAAATTACTGGTATTCAATACAGCAAAATACTCTTTAAAAAAATTATTTATATATGTTTGTTGTTCGGGCATTATATCGTCTTCATCAGGATCAACATATTGTATGTTATTCGATCCCTTATCATATTTGACTATATAACCCCCTGTAACGTCAATTCCTGTGATATCTGTAGCTTTCAGTGCTGCAATATCCACACGGTTTGCATCACGCTTAATTTTTTCGGTTAATACATATAATCCCATTCCTTCACCATTTAATAAAAGTTCACAAAAGCGCGTACGGGGCTCATAATAGCCCAGTTTACGGCCTAAAATAAATGCCAGTTCATTACGTATCAGGCTTTTATCACCGAATGGTCCGTACAGTATCCAGTCATTATCGGGAGGCATCCCAAGCAATGCGACATTAAGATTTTCACCTGTAGTATCCTGCGTTTCAATGCGAAATTGTTTTTTAGGCCAGTGCAATGAAGTCTGGCCCCTGAGGCTTATTGAAATCCTGCCGTTATATTCATTATAACTGTCCGAAGGTTTATTTTTGCTTCCTGCGTTATTTATTATTCCCATGTGGGCAATATATTTATTGTCAGGGTAAGGAATTCCTAATTCATCGGTTTGTAATGAAACAATTGGGAAATTTGTGGAGTCAAGTGGCACTTGCCTTCTGTAACGTGAATCTGAATCATAAAATGAGTAGTAATAGTTTTTTTCAAGATTCAGTAATCTGCACATAAAAGATAAATCAGAACCATTCAGGCTGTCGTTATGCACCTGCACGGCAAGAACATTATTACCGGTTAATAAAGGCTCTTTAACAACAAAGCTGTCAATATAATAGGCATTAATGGGTTGAAAATAGGCACGGTAATTTTGTGCTTCATGTGACATATCCGTTAACCGGTCATGAGGTATGTATTCACCCTTATTGCCAAGGTTAACACGCACAATTTCCACACCATTCAGATAGGCAACAAAACCATCATCATAATCGGCATAAAAAGAAAGTGTGCGGCAAATATTATATTCATCAGCAGTAAAATGATAGCGGATATAAACAGAGGGTGCTGTGCTTACTATGGTTGTATCATCATTATCTCCATATCCGATTGAAGATTTACCATTAAGCCATGATGAGTCATCAAAATCGGGCTGATTCCAGTTTGCCGGAGGTTCGGTTGTTCCAACATAATATTTATAATATGAATTGTTATCAACAAAATATATTTTTTGCGGATATATATTGCCGGATGTTGACAATAAAAGAATAATAATAGCAAGCGTTCTGAATGGTAAAGGTTTCATGGTGATTTTGGATTAATTTATTAATCAATAAAGATAAATATATTAAAATTATCAGAAGATTTTAGGATTAAT
>CAZBCB010000452.1:0-2567 GCA_964489905.1 uncultured Bacteroidales bacterium | reverse complement strand
AATAGCATAGGCTTTTTTATATTTTCCTCATTTTGTATGGCATCAAAATATCTTTTATCTCATAACGGTGATTATTTGTGCAGATGATCATTACCTTCAAAAATCCAATTTGGTTTACTGATAAATATTTTCAGCTTACTTTAGATAAAACCCTGGGCTTAACCATTGATTTAACGGTATAATATATACCTTCGGCATCAAAGCCACATTCTTTATATAATTCCTGTTGGGTACCCTGTTCAATAAACCTGTCAGGAACTCCCAGTCGTTTTATATTTGCCTTAAAACCATGCTCTGTCATAAATTCAATTACAGCCGATCCAAAACCGCCCACAACAGTACCATCTTCAACGGTAATGATCTGGCTGAAATTACTGAAAACTTCATGCAAACGTTTTTCGTCAAGGGGTTTAACAAAGCGCATATCAATATGTTCGACACTTATACCTTCTTCGTTGAGCCGTTGAGTAGCTTCAACAACAAAATTACCCGGATGCCCCACGGAAAGAATGGCAATATCTTTCCCTTTACTTATTAATCTTGATTCACCAATCTCTATTTCTTTAAAAGGTTTCTGCCATTCTGATTTCACCCCTCTTCCTCTGGGATAACGTATGGCAATAGGTCCGTGGTTGCGCAACTGTGCAGTAAACATAAGATTTCTCAGCTCAATCTCATCCATAGGTGCAGCAACAATCACATTGGGTATACTTCTCAGGTAAGCCATATCAAAAACCCCATGGTGAGTGGCGCCATCCTGCCCTACCAATCCTCCCCTGTCGAGGCAAAGTACAACCGGTAACTTCTGAATGGCCACATCATGGATTATCTGGTCATAAGCCCGTTGCATGAATGATGAGTAAATATTGCAGAAAGGAATCATTCCCTGGGTTGCAAGGCCGGCTGCAAATGTCACGGCATGTTGCTCTGCAATGCCAACATCAAAAGTCCTTTCGGGAATGGCATCCATCATAATTTTCATTGAACAACCACTGGCCATAGCCGGTGTGATCCCTACAATCCTATCATTACGTTGTGCCAATTCAAGCAAGGTATGCCCAAAGACATCCTGATATAAAGGAGGTTCAGGCTTTTCTGAAAATTTTGTAATGATTTTTCCTGTCTTCCTGTCAAACTTGCCTGGAGCATGAAAAATTGTCTGATTCTCTTCGGCCTGTGGAAAACCTTTTCCTTTTTTAGTAAGAATATGTAATAATTTTGGACCTGAAATTTCTTTCAGATCGGATAATATTCTAATCAGATGAAGGAGGTCATGCCCGTCAACCGGTCCGAAATAACGAAAACCTAATGATTCAAACAAATTACTTTGCCTTAACAGAATAGATTTAAGACCATTTTCAAGTTTCTGGGCATAATCACGCGCATGTGGAGCAATTTTGTTTATTTTTCCCAGCAACTGCCAGATATCATTCTTCATTTTATTGTAAGTGCGCGAGGTGGTTATATCAACAAGGTATTCCTTTAAGGCTCCTGTATTAGGGTCAATTGCAATATTGTTATCATTAAGAATAACCAGCAGATTGGTCTTGGCCATACCGGCATTATTAAGCCCTTCAAAAGCCATGCCTCCTGTCATCGAACCATCGCCGATAATTGCAACTACATTCCTTTGAATGCCTTTGATGCGATCGGCAATTGCCATACCCAGTGCTGCAGAAATCGAGGTAGATGAATGACCTGTGCCGAATGCATCATAGGGGCTTTCTGCCATTTTCGGAAATCCGCTGATACCTTTATATTTTCTGTTGGTATGAAAAACATTTTTTCTCCCGGTCAGTATTTTATGACCATAAGCCTGATGTCCGACATCCCAAACCAGAAAATCATGAGGTGTGTTAAATACATAATGAAGTGCAACAGTCAGTTCAACCACACCAAGACTTGCTCCTAAATGTCCCGGATTTGCCGATAGTTCATCAATGATGAATTCGCGCAAATCGCTGCACAGGCTTACTAATTCATCAACCGATAAACCCTTTAAATCGGAAGGATAATTTACTTTCTGTAATATGCTGCCTGGTTTTGGGTTCATAGGAACATCCATAAAGAATTTATTCCCTGATGCAACAATTTGCTTGCCTGTTATTAATAATTTTACAATGGGCAAAGTTAATAATTTATTGTTTAAATAATTTTATAATATGACGTACGAATGTAATTTCATCTTTAATTTTACTATCAATTCATGCAGTATTTAATTCAACCTACTTTCAGCATAATTGCATTCATTCAGCGAGCCTTAGCGGATTCGTCTAAAAATATATTTAATTACAAGGATGTTTTTTTTGAATATTTATGATTTTATAATTTTTTACATATGAATAATGTACATATTATAACCTGTTTGGCCGGTTTATTTTTGATAACCGGATGTGTTCCACCGATGAAATTCAAGACACTTCAACAGCAGCATGACAATTGCATACAGGAGCAGGAAAGATTAAAAGCAGAAAATGATAATTTGTCGGCTGAAAATAAAGAAATGAAATCGGCTATAGAATTACTTCAGCAAACCCAAACTGGAACCTTTAACCGTAGTCCATTTA
>CAZBCB010000451.1:0-2572 GCA_964489905.1 uncultured Bacteroidales bacterium | reverse complement strand
TTTTGTCAAGGTTTTTCACGACAATACCCGTACCTCTTGCCTCGGCATGCAGCGGGTCTTCAGCCATATTAAAAGGTATGCTTATTTTATCGGTAAGCCTTTTGGCCAGACCCCTTAGTAAAGCCCCACCTCCTGTAAGATAGATTCCTTTCTCAACAATATCAGCATATAATTCAGGAGGTGTTTGCTCAAGTACAGATAATATAGCTGATTCAACCTTAGTTAATGACTTATCGAGGCAATGGGCAATTTCCTGGTATGAAACAGGTACTTCTATGGGCAATGCAGTCATCATATTAGGTCCTCTTACCTGATAATCAGGCGGAGGATTGTCTATATCGGGCAAAGCAGCTCCAACATTTATTTTAATGTCTTCTGCAGTCCTGTCACCCACTTTAATGTTATGCTGATGTCTCATATAAGCCTGTATGTCAGCAGTAAAGCCGTCTCCTGCAATTCGTATGGATTCATTGGATACAATACCTCCAAGAGCAATAACGGCTATCTCAGTAGTCCCACCTCCTATGTCAACGACCATATTGCCTTCGGGAGCTATTACATCAAGACCTATTCCAATGGCAGCAGCCATGGGTTCATATATCATGTAAACGTCGCGTCCTCCTGCATGCTCTGATGAGTCACGCACAGCACGCAACTCAACTTCAGTGCTGCCTGAAGGAATGCTAACTACCATCCGCAATGATGAGGCAAAATACTTATTACGCGTATTTGTTAACCTTATCATTTCCCTGATCATCTGCTCAGCTGCATTAAAATCAGCAATTACACCATCACGCAAAGGCTTTATTGTTTTAATATTTTCATGGGTTTTGCCATGCATTTGCCTTGCTTCATGTCCAACGGCAACCAGCTTTTTTGTTGTCTGATCAATAGCAACAATAGAAGGCTCGTCAACAACAACTTTGTCATTTTCAATAATAATAGTATTTGCCGTTCCCAAATCAATCGCCAGCTCACGGATAAAAAATGAAAAGAGGCCCATAGTCAGTTAAATTTTTTGTAAAGGTAATATTTTGCATTTTCAATAAACACACAAAATGTTAAACTTATTAACTTAAAAAGAAGTTACATTTTTAATGCTTAAAATGACGAACACCTGTAAAAACCATCGCCATATTATGATTATTGCAGTATTCAATAGATTCGTTATCGCGGACTGATCCGCCGGGTTGTATTACAGCTTTTATTCCTGCCTTATCTGCAATCTCAACACAATCAGGGAAAGGGAAAAAAGCATCAGAAGCCATTACTGCCCCTTCGAGGCTGAAGCCGAAAGCTGTTGCTTTGGCTATGGCCTGCCTGAGGGCATCAACACGTGATGTTTGTCCTACACCACTTGCCAGAAGCTGTTTGTTTTTAGCCAATACAATAGTATTCGATTTTGAATGCTTAACTACTATATTGGCAAAAACCATATCATCATATTCAGCGTCTTGAGGAATACGATTTGTAACCGGCCTCATATCTTTTTGAAGTTCAGTTCTCGTATCCCTGTCCTGTTCAATCACTCCGTTAAGAAGGCTGCGGAACTGTATGACCGGCAAATCCGTTTTTTTCCGCAATAATATTATACGGTTTTTCTTTTTCATAAATATTTCCAGAGCTTTTGGCTCATATCCGGGTGCAATAATCACTTCAAAAAATAACTTGTCAATTTCTTCAGCTGTTGTTGCATCAACCTTAACATTTGTTATCAAAATACCTCCGAATGCTGAAACAGGATCGGCAGCCAGAGCATCCTTCCATGCTTCGGTAAGTAAGGGCCTGGATGCTACACCACATGCATTATTATGTTTGAGTATGGCAAAGGTGGTTTCAGTAAAATCATCAATAAGATACACAGCAGCTTCAATATCCAGCAGATTATTATATGAAATTTCTTTTCCGTGAAGCTGATCAAACATCATATTAAAATCGCCATAAAAAATACCCTTCTGATGAGGATTTTCGCCATATCGTAATGGCAGAGCCTTCATTATACTCTTCTTAAATATCTGAACCTGCCTGTTTTTATTAAAATAGTTAAAAATAGCAGTGTCATAATGTGATGAAACAGCAAAAGCCTGCAAGGCCAGTTTTTTTCTTTCTTCGAGTGTTGTAATGCCCTTATTTTTTGTCATAATATCCAGAAGTTCGGCATACTGTTCACGCGACGGAATAATTACAACATCACTGAAATTCTTTGCCGCAGCTCTGATGAGCGATATTCCTCCGATATCAATTTTTTCTATCACTTCTTCTTCTGAAGCGCCCGCCTTAACAGTATCTTCAAAAGGATAAAGGTCAACAACCACCAGATCAATCTGAGGTATATCATAACGTGCCATCTCTTCACTGTCAGTTTGCACTTTACGGCGGGCAAGAATACCACCAAATATTTTGGGATGCAATGTCTTCACCCTGCCGCCCAGAATTGACGGATAACCTGTCAGTGCTTCAACAGCATTAACTTTATATCCAAGCTTTTCAATATATTCTTTAGTTCCTCCTGTTGAAATAATCTGAATATCAAGTTCATACATTTTTTTTACAATTTCATCCAGCATATCTT
>CAZBCB010000450.1:0-2581 GCA_964489905.1 uncultured Bacteroidales bacterium | reverse complement strand
TTTTAACAAACTTTTTTTTAATATTTGCGTTAAAATCATACTCAACAAAATAATATTCTTTCATTCTATTTCAATATGAGGACTATATTAACAGTTGCTTTTGGATTAACAGTAAGCAATGTATTTATGACATTTGCATGGTATGGTCACCTGAAAAACCTTCGTTCATATCCATGGATTATTGCAGCTATTCTCAGCTGGGGAGTTGCTTTATTTGAATATCTGGTACAGGTGCCAACCAACAGGTTTGGCAGTTCTGAATTAAGCGTATCTCAGTTAAAGATTATGCAGGAAGTAATTACCCTAACTGTATTTATTCCTTTTAGTGTACTTTATCTTAAAGAACCCGTCAAACTTAACTATCTCTGGGCCGGAATATGTATGGTAGGTGCAGTATATTTTATGTTTAAATCATAAATGTGTAAAAAAATTCATTTTTACATGTTCTCTGCTATGGTATTAAAATTTATTAATGTATTGTTAATCAACATTTTAAAATATTGCTGATTTTTTTGATTTTTCATAAATATTTATTAATTTTGTAAAAATATAAGTTAATTAATTACGGCTTAAAAACCCTAAAACAGGTTATCAATAGGTTAGTAAATGAATGTCAATCATTTATGACAAACCAAAAGGCTGCATTAAATTATGGAATAGCAGCCTTTTTTATTGCTCTTCATTATACCTGTGTTTAATTACTTATCTTAAAATGTTTTTAAGTTTAACATAACCCTAAATCGCCCATCGGCAATTTATTTCCTTTTGCAAATTTCTGACAGGCTTTTTTTGCATTATTTTGTGCATCAGGTAATAACAAATCAACTAAGAAAAACTTTAAATTTGAAACCCTAAATGTTTTCAATTTTAGTATTTCTATATCAGTGGTCGTTACACTTTTATTGACTAATGGGATAAATATTTATATACAAAATGGAAATAATTGACTTATCTCATACTATTACAGAACATATAAGTGTTTATCCCGGTGAAAATATGCCGGTTATCAATTCCACAGCATTTTTAAATAAGGATGGATATCGTGAGAAAAAATTAATTCTTTCAACACATCACGGGACGCATATTGATTGTCCCTGCCATATGATTGAGGATGGATTTTCTACAACTGAAAAATTAACCTCTTTTTTTGGAAGGGGAACGGTTATTGACTGCAGGGAATTTTTTCCGGCAGCTTTAATACCCCCGGAACATTTAAAAAATTATGAATCTAAGATTGCTGATACTGATTTTCTGCTGATTCACACAGGAATGGACAGATTATGGAATACAGCCGGTTATGTTAAATCATTCCCTGTTCTTATGACTGAATCAGCAGAATATCTTAACGGATTTTCACTGAAAGGAATAGGTATTGATGCCTTAAGTGTTGATTCAGTCGAAAGTAAAGAATATAACAATCACATTATGTTTTTATCAAAAGGAACAATCATAATAGAAAACCTTACAGGTCTAGAGCAATTAGTTGACAAAGAGTTCTTTTTTGCTTGTTTCCCTCTGAAAATTGAAAATGGCGACGGATCGCCTGTAAGGGCCTGTGCCCTGATTAACCAGTAAAGATAAGATGTTGATATATTTACCCTAATTTTATAATTCCTTTATCAGTCCACTAAACAATTTAACAAGTCCTTCCTCTGCATTTCCGGCTATTTCAATAATTTCATCAATATTTACCGGTTTAAGATTATCCGGATCACATTCATCAGTCAGCACCGAAATAGCAGCACAGGGTAGACCCATATGATTGGCAACAATAACTTCAGGTACCGTTGACATCCCTATTGCATCGGCAAAATTTCTGAAAAAGCGATATTCAGCCCTTGTCTCCAGATTAGGGCCCATTACGGCAATATACACTCCCTTATACAAAACAATTTGTTCCTTTGCCGCAACAGATAATAATTTTTCATTGAGAAAAGAAGAATATGGCTGGCTCATATCCGGAAAACGAGGCCCTAATGCTTCAAAATTCGGTCCTCTTAAAGGATTATCCGGAAGAAAATTGATATGATCTTCGATAAGCATCAGATTACCTTTTTTAAAGCCAGGATTCAAGGCACCAGCAGCATTAGAAAGTAATAAATATTTGATTCCAAGCATTTTCATAATTCTTATCGGATAAGTAACCTGTTGCAACGAGTATCCCTCATAGAAGTGAAATCTTCCCTGCATTGCCAACACCTTTTTGCCGTACAAATCCCCGTAAATCAACCTGCCATGGTGATATTCCACCGTGGCTACCGGAAATTCGGGAATATCTTCATAACGCAACGATTGGATGATTTGCAGCCTGTCTGCCATTTTTCCAAGCCCTGTGCCAAGTACAATACCCACTTCAGGACTTATAATACCGTTGGCACTCAAAAAATTGACGGTTTTATTATATCGTTCAATCATTTTTTTTATCAAAAATAAATATTAAAGGTATATAATACAATATGACAAATTCGGATATTTTATTAAATTCGTAATTGATATTTTTCACCTATTTTTTATGTCTTTTCACATGCTTTCTTCCCTGAATTTATGGCTTTTTCTCGCATTATTTTCATTTCCGGGGCAA
>CAZBCB010000449.1:0-2596 GCA_964489905.1 uncultured Bacteroidales bacterium | reverse complement strand
TATTATTTTAACTGGTATATTTGTCAGGAAGCATTTGATTAAACGAAGTATAATGAATTTATAAATTCATCGTACTTGGGTTTAAATTGACAAACCTGAATTTATTACTTTTTATGATGAATACCTGAGTTATAAAATTTCCTGAATTAATGCGATACTTATAATAAATTTATATGCCTTTTATTTTTTATTCATTTACATTATAAATATTATGTTTGGTAAGTTTGCGATTAAAACGCTGTATTTTGCTATTTTTATTTTTCATGCAAAATTGCCTCTTAATTCACAAACAATAAGAGTAGGAGAGGATGTCATGCAGAATATATACAGAGAAATTTCCACTCCATTTAAATATGGCCTTATAATAGTTCCGGCTGATGCATCGAAAAAAATTGACTGTCCTACTGTTTTCAGATACAGGCATAAATGGTTCATGACTTATCTGGTCTTTGACGGAAGAGGCTATGAGACATGGCTTGCTGAAAGCGATGACTTATTGCATTGGCAAACAAAAGGAAGACTATTATCGTTCAGCGACAGCACTGACTGGGATGCCAATCAGAAGGCAGGATATCCTGCCCTTCAGGATTTCAGATGGGGAAAGTCATATAAACTTAGGAAATATCATAATAAATACTGGATGTCATATTTTGGAGGTAATTCTACAGGCTATGAAAAGGGATTGTTATCTGTCGGAATAGCATACTCTAATGAGAAACCCTCAAATGTGTGTGAATGGAAGCGATTGGAAAAACCGATTCTCATGCCATCAGACACCAATGCACGCTGGTGGGAAAATAATACGATTTATAAAAATTCAGTCATCTGGGATAAAAGAAAAACTACGGGTTATCGTTTTGTTATGTTTTATAATGCAAGGGGTGACAGTATTCAGCCCAAAAAAGGTGCTGAACGGATAGGAATAGCCGTTTCAGATGATATGGTACACTGGAAAAGGTTTGGTGATAATCCGGTTATTAATCACCATAAAGGTATTTCAGGAGATGCTGTTATCCAGAAAATAGGAAATGTCTGGGTGATGTTTTATTTTGGTGCTTTCTGGCCAACACGAAAGGATGCCGGTGCCTTTAACCGTTTTGCATGCTCTTATGACCTGGTTAACTGGACTGAATGGCAGGGTGATGATCTTATTGCTCCGTCTGAACCTTATGATAACCGGTTTGCTCATAAGTCATCAGTTGTAAAATATAAAGGTATTGTTTATCATTTTTATTGTGCTGTAAATCAATATGATGACAGAGGCATTGCCGTTGCTACATCGGTTGACGTGGGAAAGAGTCTCTTGAGTTTCAGGTCTTCAAAATAATATAATTAACATTATATTTATCTAAACCAATAAATAAGCTGATATACAATGTGTTATTAATTTCAGTATGTCAAGTATCATTAAAATATGGATGGTAATTTTACCCGTTATTATATCAGGCTGTTCAAAACCTGATGCAACCCTGAAAGTTGATTTTACAAATGGCTGGAAGTTTAAACTTTTTGATGATTCAACTGCATCAGAATATGCATACAATGACTCAGAGTGGCGAATATTGAATCTTCCGCACGACTGGAGTATTGAAGGTAATTTCAGTAAAGATAATCCATCTACTCCCAACGAGGGAGCACTTCCGACAGGCATTGCATGGTACCGAAAGACTTTCAGATTACCCCGTTCGGCCAAAGGAAAAATATGTTACATTGAATTTGATGGTATTTATCGCAATAGTGAAGTATGGATTAATGGTCGTTATCTGGGTAAGCGTCCCAATGGATATATCTCCTTCAGGTATGACCTTACACCATATATTTTATATGGGAAAAGAAAAAATATCCTTGCCGTAAGAGTTGACAATTCTGCACAGCCCGACTCACGATGGTACACCGGATCAGGTATATACAGAAATGTCAGGCTGATTATTACAGGTAAGATTCATCCTGCCCCATGGGAAATTTACATCACAACACCCGAAATTACGGATGACCGTGCTATAGTAAATGTGGAGACGAAACTGATGAATCATTACGGCAGATCGGTGGCTGTAGAAGCAGAACAGATTATTACTGACTCTGAGGGTAGAGTGATTTCAAAAAACAAAACCGGCATACTTCAGACCGGCGCGTTGTATGACATAAGTCAGCAATTACAAATTGATCAGCCTGTATTGTGGTCAGTTGAAAATCCATATTTGTACAAATGCAAAACCCTGATTTTTGCTGATGGCAAATTATCGTCTGTTGAAGAAACTTCTTTTGGTATAAGATATTTCAGGTTTGATGTTCAGAAAGGATTTATACTGAACGGAAAACCTTTAAAAATATTAGGCGTATGTCTGCATCATGATTTGGGTGCACTTGGTGCTGCTGTTAATGTTCGTGCCATTGAACGAAGATTGGAGATTCTTAAAGACATGGGATGCAATGCAATACGTACTGCGCATAACCCACCTGCACCTGAGTTGCTCGATCTGTGTGACCAGTTAGGATTTCTGGTGATGGATGAAGCCTTTGATGTATGGAAAAAAAAGAAAGTAAAGCATGATTACCATGAGATATGGGATGAATGGCACCATAAGGACCTTGAAGA
>CAZBCB010000448.1:0-2596 GCA_964489905.1 uncultured Bacteroidales bacterium | reverse complement strand
CGGAGAGTACTTTGACAAGGAAACAGGGACGTATTACTTAAGGGCAAGGTATTATGACACTGCAACTTCACGCATGTTAACTGAGGATAGTTACCCTGGAGACCCGAGAGACCTTCTTAGCTTGAATTTGTACATATATGCTTATAATAATCCTATTATGTATACCGACCCTACAGGCCATGCGCCAGAATGGGTTAACAGTATTTTGAATTTCTTTGGTATTGGGCCCAAAATTCATGTTGGAAGTGAGACTATTCATGTAAATGTAGATGTAGGGTATAGGTATGTATCAGAAGCTGAGTATCAGTTTATTAAACAAAATGGGTATATACCGAATACGGATATAAATGGAAATCCAAAAGATGTATATGTTTCAACAAACAAGTATAATGGTATTTCTGATGCAGAAAGTGGTCTGCAAATTGGTGCTAAGAATCCAAATGGAGCAACTCAATCGCCCAAATATAGGGTTGAATTTAAACTTAATTCAGGAGAGTATGACTATATGGGCGATGTGCAAGGTGGTACGGGTGTTGAATTGACCACAAAAGAAAAGATTATTGTAGATACAAAAAAAATAACACCGCTCAAAAGTAATGATAATGGTTCTGGCGGAGGTGGTTCTGGTGGGCAAAAAACGCCGCCAGGCATATACTATGATGATGGTGGTCGGGCTTGGAGAGTTGATGATAAAGGGAATTGGAATAAAATACAGCAAGCACCATATGGGCCATATTTCTTCCCTGTAAATCCTACAATACCAAGCTTTGGCCCACTGTTTGAACCAATACCTATATTTGGATGGTAATATATGTATATAAAATATAAAAGAAGGTGTATATAATGGACTCTATTCCCAAGGTTATTAATGTTAGAATAGTTAATGCTGATACTATGGAACCTATTCCCAACATCGCTATAAAAGTCAGGTTGTATGCCAAACGTAAGAATGACTATTTTTGTGTACCATCAATCAGCAATGGAGAGGGTATAGTAGAAATTAGAAAATTATGGTTACATGATGATGTTGAGAAAACCCGAAGTTTGTTTCCGATGGATTATTCGTCAACATTAGATGATTGTGAACCTAAAATGGAGTTTAAAGTCATGAGCAACAGCGAAGTTGACCAGGCAGTAAAAACTATGATAAATTGGAATAATATACTAAATATACCAGATGCAGAGATTAAAAACCTTTTGAAAGCAAATAACGTGCAGTATGAACCTGTTTCACAAATTGTTAACTTCAATGGTCAAAGCGTTATCGATATAGAATTGATGATAAAATCGGTGAAATAAAAGTAGTATAAATGCGGAAATCTATATGATGATCGTATTTCTGTATAGCCTTGATAGGGCACAATGCTCTATCAAGGCTTTCTTGACGGGAACCAGGCTTCCAAAACCGATCATACCGGAAAGGTTACCAGTTATACATACGATGATCTTGGGCGGCTTGAAAGTAAGCGTCAAAGACTTCTGGACATTTTCATTCAAATAATGTCAGGCTTCTTCCTGCCCAGCCATTCATCAAGAGCATTGGCGATTTCAACCCTAAACTCTTCATCTGACAGACCAAGATCAGTTCCGCGCTCATATGCCCGATCTACAGTATAAGCAAACCTTTCCGCAAATTTGTTGTTCTCAAGCTCCATCTGGGGAAAATGCTCTATTACATAGGCAGAGTAATCCAAATCGAAAAAATAACGCTCTAATTCACCATTTACGAAATCCGAGATGAAATTAATCATAAATGCCGTATGTTTTCCAACCTTCATCAGTCTTCCTCCCAGGCATATTTTTCAGGCTCTGTTCCTTTGGGCTTCGGTATAAATACCTTCTGCGGTATTTTCGTACTGCCTGGCAGAAAATCCTCAATTGTGGATACATAGCCCGGTTTTCCCAGGTTGGGGGCGTGTGTTAAAATCCATGACAAATATTCAAACGGGTTCAAACCGTTTTCTCCTTTCACGCTCTTTAAGCCTTTGATACATTTGCGTTAACCAGTTGGGAGAAATCATTGATCCGGATTATATAACCAACAGGCACCGTGATCTGCTAAAAAAAGCCGGATTACCCCCTATTAGATTCCACGATCAGAGGCATTCCTGCGTAGGTTTGATGATGGCAAATGAAGTACCTATGGAGCGTATCAGAGATTGGGTTGGTCATAGCGACATCCGGACAACGGTTAACATCTATGGGCATCTGGAATACCAATCAAAGAAAAAGACAGCAAAGATTATCGAAAAGTCTTTGCCTCTTAAAAAGGTAGGAGCTGCTAACGTTTAGTATTAACAGCTCCATGATGGCGGAGGGTTAGGGATTTGAACCCTAGATACCTTGCGGTACACTGGTTTTCGAGTTATTTGAAGGCAAGTTCTTATGAGTTTACGAGAGTAACTTTAGGAGAAGATAAAATCCTGCAAACCCGCATAAATAAAGGCTTTTCAGGCACAAACGCTGATATTTCCGCGCATGAACACACCGCCCTGATTTAGCGGTTTTCAGGGCAAAGTGTAGAAAAAGTGTAGAAAAACCGTAGAAAAACAACCGGCGAAATAACCTTAAGATACTTTAGTTTCCCGGCGATTTG
>CAZBCB010000447.1:0-2598 GCA_964489905.1 uncultured Bacteroidales bacterium | reverse complement strand
AATACTAATGGGTTTAGTATTCGTCTTCATTGAAGAAGAAATCGTCCTTACTTGGATAATCAGGCCAAAGGTCTTCAATACTTTCATAAATTTCTCCTTCATCTTCAATTTCCTGCAGGTTTTCAATTACCTCCAGGGGAGCACCGGAACGTATTGCAAAATCAATTAGTTCCTCTTTGGTTGCCGGCCAGGGAGCATCCTCAAGTTTGGAAGCTAGTTCTAAGGTCCAATACATAACGATGATATTTTAATGAAACCTACTTGAAAAATTTCGCAAATATATTAAAATAAAAATAATCTACAACCGTATGTTCCATTTTAACTCAATACCTTGATTATCAATAAGTAATTTTCTTGATAATACAAAAAAATAATCCGACAAACGGTTGATATATTGCAATACGTTATCAGGGACAAAATGTTTCAATGAAACCTCAACAATTCTTCGTTCAGCCCGGCGGCATACTGTGCGGGTTATATGTGACAATGAACTGATTGAGTGACCTCCCGGCAGGATAAATGAAGTAAGAGCCGGTAACTCTTTTTCCATCAGGTCGATAGCATCCTCAAGTGCTTTAATATCCGAATCGGCTACCGAAAGAGTGGCAATGTTTTTCTTATCACCGGCTGAAGCCAGAATAGCAGCACAAACCATAAGCTTATCCTGTATTACCGTGAGCATATTTTTTATGTCACTTTTCACATCCTGATCACGCAACAGCCCAACATATGCAATCAGTTCGTCAACTGTTCCGTAGGCTTCAATCAGCAGGTCGGATTTAATCACCTTTTTACCACTTGCTAAGGTTGTTATTCCTTTGTCCCCTGTCCGGGTATATATTTTCATAGAAAATTAAACAGATTTAATTTTTTTTAGTTCAAATTTTTTATCATAAACAATGTATACCATTAGCTCAAAGAAACAAATGGTGCGTCATTGCTTCTGTCGTATTCAATATGTCCGTCAAGCAGCCTTATTATGCGGTGGGCATGTCTGGCAATGCTCTCTTCGTGAGTTACAATTATTATTGTGTTTCCAAGCTGGTGTATTTTATGAAACAATGCCATAATATCTTCTGATGTTTTTGAATCAAGGTTTCCGGTAGGTTCATCAGCCAGAATTATTGACGGATTGTTAATCATTGCCCGCGCCAGTGCTACCCGCTGTCGCTGGCCTCCTGATAATTCATTAGGTTTATGATGCATACGGTCTTCCAGTCCTACATTTTTTAACATTTCCCTGCCTCTCTGCAACCGCTCATTTTTATGAACTCCGGCGTATATAAGGGGAAGTACAACATTTTCAAGCGCAGTATATCGGGGCAAAAGATTAAAGGTCTGGAAAACAAATCCGATTTCCTTATTGCGGATATCAGCCAGTTCATTATCATTCAGCTTGCTCACATCTTTTTTATTCAGAATATATACTCCGTCAGTCGGTGTATCCAGACATCCAAGGATATTCATTAAGGTAGATTTGCCTGAACCTGACGGCCCCATAATGGCTACATATTCATTTTTCCCGATTTCAAGTGAAACCGATCGTAATGCATTGACAATAAGACTACCCAGGTAATAATCCTTTTTAATTTTATCAAGTGTTATTACTTTTTCCATTTATTCTTATTGAAATTTTATATAAAAGTAATATTCTATTTTAAACAACTAAAACCTTATTTGATAATTCTCTTTTACATTTTCCTGAAAGAAAATAATCCCAAGGTAAAAAAGGTCAATTGTTAACGGATATTGTTTATTGGCTTTAATTTTTTTCCATGCCTTTTGCATTCCGGCCGACCAGTATATATCGTCAAGAATAATAATGCTGCCAATTTGCAGACGCTGGCTGAAAAAACTGACATAGTTGATCACTGCCTGTTCCTGGTGGTTCCCGTCAATAAAAACAATTGTTTTTTCTTTTATTATTTCGGGAAACATCTGCAATGCATTGTCAAATTTTTTATTTATAATGCTGATTCTGGTTAAACCTTGATTTAAAAAATATTCGGAAGCCAGTGCAGCAAGGTTGCTGTCGGCTTCTATTGTTGTGACAGTTGCAGACGCACAACCCAACGATAAATATAAGGTACTGATTCCAAGGGATGTGCCTAATTCAATGATTACACCGGGTTTGTAAAAATGCGCCATACGATAAAGCAAACGTCCCGACTTACTGTTAACTGAGGAGTGCCTGGCAATATTGGCAATTGTTTTATAACGGCTGCAGATAATTCTTGATCCTGCGCCAAAATCATTTACCTCAATTAATGTTTTATCTTTTTCCAGTTCTTTCCTGTGACTCTCAATTAAGCCATAATCATGGTACCACTTATTATCAAATAATACAGATCTCGTAAAATCCCGTATAAATTCATTATGGTGTCTGTTGCATTTTTTTCGATCTGCTGCATTAAGAAAATGAGATAGATAACAAATAATTTGTCTTGCTTTATTCATCAAACCTGAATTTGTCATTGACCTTATTTTTCTGATGACCATCATTAGTAAATTTTGTTAAGTTTCATTGAATGTTAATGTTTTGTAATGACAAATCGATTAAGAAAAACTAAAAATTTATAATAAGAAATTATTATAAAT
>CAZBCB010000446.1:1431-2599 GCA_964489905.1 uncultured Bacteroidales bacterium | reverse complement strand
GGAAATTCGGGCTGGTTTTCGGGGTTCATGTTTTTTCCATGAGCACGGTGCTTACCGCGTTTATGGCCGGATTGGCCTTAGGTGCTCTCTATTTTGGACGATTGGTCGATAAAAAAAGGAATCCACTTCTTTTGTTTTTGATACTCGAACTGGGGATAGGTCTTTTTGCTGTCTTTTTTCCTTTTACTTTTCGTGGACTCACAGAAATCTATGCCTCCGTTTCCCGAAATATTCCCCTTGGGAATTATTCTATTCAGTTAATCCGTTTTCTATTGGCCTTTTTCTTTTTGTTGATACCGACAACCCTCATGGGGGGAACTATGCCAGTTATTGTAAAAATTTTTACTGACAACATTGGGAAAGTTGGTAATAGAGTCAGTTTGCTTTATGGCACTAATAATCTGGGAGCGGTTGTGGGAGGATTTCTGGCAGGGTTTGTCATTATTCAGAAAATTGGATTAAATCAG
The DNA here is from genome assembly GCA_964489905.1 of uncultured Bacteroidales bacterium. GTDB lineage: Bacteria > Bacteroidota > Bacteroidia > Bacteroidales > UBA10428 > UBA5072. The sequence continues at coordinate 2,132 of CAZBCB010000446.1, read as the reverse complement.
TCAGGATATCTGGCAGCAGTGCTTAATTTAACCAATGCATTCTTGGTATTTCTGGTAGTGCGTTTCAGTCAGAAACAGGAATTCGATGCAGGGATTGAGGAAGGAACTGATAGCATAAGTTCTCGTACTATAATATCACCAGGTTTGCTAAAACTGGTTTTATGGGTTTTTGCTATTGAAGGTTTTACAACTCTTTCGTATGAACTGATCTGGAGCCGTATTCTGATTGATTTTTCAATTGACAAGACCATATATTTTTCAAGTACAATTGTTATTAGCTTTATTTTCGGACTTTCTCTTGGAAGTTTTTTGGTATCGGGGTTTCTTGATAAAAGTAGGAATTTGTTAACCCTTCTTGGTTTAATTGAAATCCTTATCGGGTTACTGTCTGTTTTTTTTCTCTTGTTTTTTGTATGGATAGCTCCCAAACTGGTTGCTCAACGCTCTATGCTCGACAGTTGGCTTCAAACTGCCGGGAAAGAGTACTTTATTTTTTTTCTTATTCTTACTCCGCCAACATTGCTAATGGGAATTACCTATCCTCTGGTAACAAAACTGGCAGCAGACAATCTTACCTTTCTCGGGAAAAGAATGGGGCTTCTTGGTTTTCTTGATACCATTGGATCGGTGGTTGGTTCATTTGTTGCCGGATTTATCATGATTCCATTTTGTCCTATTACGGTTTAATGGAATGGATGTTT
>CAZBCB010000446.1:0-1421 GCA_964489905.1 uncultured Bacteroidales bacterium | reverse complement strand
TATCATGATTCCATTTCTTGGTGTGGTTAAATCATTTATTATCACTGTATGTATAAATCTGGTTATCGGATTATTTGTTTTTGCAGTTCACCCTGTTTTATCAGGCAGACAGAAAATAGCAATTACCGGAATAACCCTTCTGATGGCAGTTCTGATGATTATGCGCATCCCGTCGGGTTCTTATACACGGGAATGGTGGGATAGAACCAAGAGCAACTGGTTTGATAACAATTATTATGAGAGTATATTATTCTTTGATGAAGGTGCTGCTGGAACAGTAACCGTAAGAAAATACCCTCATGGATTAGCTTTAAATATAAACGGGCATAATACTGCTTATACCACTTCAAAAGATCTCAGGGTAAACCGTCAGCTTGGTTATATACCATATTTACTTCATCAGGAACCTAAAAGTGCTCTTGTTATTGGCTTTGGTATGGGAGCAACAGCATGCAGCCTTGTTCAGCCTGATATGGAAAGGGTGGATGTTGCTGAAATATGTTCGGGCGTAATAAAGGCAGCACATGTTTTTGCACCCTGGAACAGGAATGTGATTCTTCATCCGAAAGTTCACCTGTACGACGATGACGGAAGAAGCATAGTATTTATGACCAACAGGAAATATGATATTATCACTTCCAATGCCATTCACCCGAGGTTGAGCAACAACATTTATACTATGGATTTTTATAAGCTATGCCGGGAAAAACTCACAGATGACGGAATATTGTGCCAATGGATGCCTCAGAATTGGCTGACAGAGAATGAATATAAAGCTTTGGTAAAGGCTTTTACTGAAGCTATGCCTTATTCGTATTTATGGTATGTGAATGAATACAGCACCCTTATTATTGGTACCATGCAACCTCTGAAAATTGATGTAGCAAAGCTCAGCAGTAAGTTTCATTCAAATAATATCATGCAAAGAGATTTTGTAGAGTTTGGTGTGCCCAATGAATGGTACTTTCTGGCTCAGTTTTGGTTCAATGACCAGGAACTTAAAAATTATATAAATGAAGCAGATTGTAACACCGATAATATGCCGTTGGCAGAATTCAGTAAAGTTATCAATATTGCTCCCGTTGTCGAGGTTATGGATACCCTGGCAAATCACCCTGTTTCATATGAACAGATTTTAACAAATATTTCTGCTGTTCAGTTGGATTCCATTAAATTTTATGCAATGCTTGAACGGGATCATATTAGGAGCATTGCAAGAAATGTGCGGGCTTTTATGAAACACCGAGGGTATTAACTACAAGGGTTTAATCTTTTAACCAATTTCTTCATTCACAATCTGAGAACATTTCTTCCCATAATACTTTTATCTCAGACAAAGCATTAAACCGAAGTACCATGAATTAAAAAATTCAACCGGGCTAATAAAAATTTTTATTAAAACCTACATGATTAGAACAAAA
>CAZBCB010000445.1:0-2606 GCA_964489905.1 uncultured Bacteroidales bacterium | reverse complement strand
TAAATGCAAACATGTAATTTTTTTTCCAGGATTAAACAGGGCCGGCTTAAAGTTTTTGAGAAAGTTATATTTTTACTTTCACTGAGCATTGTTATTGCTTTTACTGTTTTTATTCTGATTGCTTATATACGGGAAAGAAATATATCCTTAAAATCGGCTTATGAAGTAATTTCAACAGTTGAAAATATCAAAAAGCAACAAATTGAAGATGATCTTTGGCGTTTGCAAAATCAGCTTCTGCTTTTTGCTTCTGATTCACGTACATTGGCAGCATTTAATTCACTCTGGCAGGGCTTCAGCAATATTGAAAGTGATAATTTTTATACTTCGCAGGCATCATCAATAACTGATGTTATTAGTAAGCTTGAATCTTTTTATACCACACAACTAATACCACAACTGAAAGAAAAAACAGGTGAAGATTTTGATCCTGATATATTTAAATCGGATGACAACAAACAGAATATACTTCAGTTTTTATATTTAGTCTCAGGCAACAAGCCCTTTGGTATGCAGTATCAGGTAACAGGACCTGGTGACGGAAGCCTTTATTCAGGCCTGCATGTGCAATATCAGCCATGGCTTCTGTCTTATGCTCAGCAGAACCGGATTTTTGATATTTATTTTGTTGAAGGTAAAAGTGGTTATGTATTTTATTCACTAAGGAAAAATCCGGATTTCGCCACTAACCTGATAAACGGAAAATATAAAAACAGTTCTCTTGCCAAAGCTTTCCGGACTGCTATGGCCCTGTCTGCCAAAAGAACTGTTGTTTTTACTGATATGGATCAACCGTTACCGGGAATAGTACAACCATGTTTTTATATTGCTGCTCCGGTTTATCAGGGAAATCAGGCCATTGGAACTGTGATTTATGCCCTTGAAGTCGGATATCTTGATAGAATGTTAACTGCTGATAATGATGAATCCAATGTCTATTATAATATTTCATCGATCATCATTGGTCATGACCTGAAATATCGGAGTAATGATCCTGATTTTCTGAGTAATAAGGATAGATTTTTAAAGAGAATCAGATGGTTAAGTATCAAACATGAAGATTTTGAAAAAATAAAAAGGACATCTAATACTGCACTGGTTCTTGATGTTCAGGGTAAAATATTCAGTGATGCGAGACTGGGTATTGCCGGCAAAGGGAGTTACCGGACGCCATCCAGGTATAAAGCAATATGTGCTTTTACTCCTGTCATTAAAGGTGATTTAAAGTGGCAGATTCTTGTGCAGGCTAAAATTTCAAATATACTGAAACCGACACATTCATTATTAGTCACTCTTATTTGGGCAGGAATGCTTTTGTTGTTATTGGCCGTGGTCATTATTACTGCTTTCAGCAGAAAGATATCTGACAGAATTAATTCGGTTAAAGAGGCGCTGGTTGCAATGTATAATGGCAATGAAATACCTGACCTGCATACAGAATCAAATGATGAAATTGGTACTGCTATTGAGATTACTCAGAATCTGACGCAACGGTTTATAGAAGCTTCAAAATTTGTTACTGAGTTGAGTGAAGGCCATCTTGATGCCGAATTTAAGCTCAGAAGCGAAAATGACATGCTCGGTGTTTCATTTAATAAATTAAAAGAAAGCCTGATTAAAGCTAAAAAAGAAGCTGAAATCCGGAAAGAGGAAGATGAGATACGCAACTGGACAGCACAGGGTATCGCCAAATTTAACGATATTTTACGACAGGATAATAATGATCTTAAAAAACTGGCCTTTAATGTAATTAAGAACCTTATACAGTATCTTTCTGCCAATCAGGGCGGTTTTTTCCTGCTTGAGGATGAGCATTCGGATGCACCTTATCTCAATCTGATTTCTGCTTATGCTTATGACCGTCAAAAATTTTTGCAAAAAACAATTAAAGTAGGAGAGGGTCTTTTGGGAAATTGTATCCTTGAAAAGCAATCAGTTTTTTTAAAAGAAATTCCGAAAGATTATATTGAAATAACATCAGGCCTGGGTGGCGCTACACCACGTAGTTTGCTTATAGTTCCCCTTAAAAAAGAGGATCAGATTACAGGGGCTATTGAAATTGCATCCTTCAATGAAATTAAAAAGCATGAAATTGAATTTGTGGAAAAAGTAGCCGAGAGTATAGCAGCTACCCTGGTAACGGTGAAACTGCACGAACAGACAACCATTTTGCTTGAGGAATCAAGAAAACACTCGGAAGAAATGGCTCAACAGGAAGAAGAACTCAGGCAAAACCTTGAAGAACTCAAAGCTACACAGGAGGAAATGGCGCGTGTAAGAAAAGAAGAGGAAAGAAAGGAGAGAGAAAGAAGAGAAGCCGAACAGAAAATGATTGATCAGCTTAAGGAACAACAGGCATTGCTGGCTCAGGAAAAAGCACTGCTCGATTCATTGCTCAATAATCTACCTGAAAGTATCTATTTTAAAGACCGTAAAAGCCGTTTTATTCGTTTCAGCAAATCAATGCTGAAACTTTTCAAACTTAACAAACCTGAAGAATTATTGGGAAAAACCGATTTTGATATGTTTGATGAAGAACATGCAAGACCTGCTTATGAAGATGAACAGGAAATAATCCGCACAGGCCAGGCTATTATTGATAAGGT
>CAZBCB010000444.1:0-2649 GCA_964489905.1 uncultured Bacteroidales bacterium | reverse complement strand
TAACATCTTGAATAAATGTGCTCATGATTTATAGTTTGATAATGAATACTTAAATCATAATTTACACGATGCAAAGGTACAGGTATTGAACTTTTTAAAAAAAAATTCAAAATATAGCTAAAACCATATTACGAGCTTAAAAATCACGATGCCAAATTGTTAAACAATTCTTACTAATTAATTTAGAATCAGTAAAAATTTAATAAAAATGCCACAAAACTTGAAATATTGGTTAAATGTCCCTAAATTTGTGTACATTATTAACCCCAAAACTAAAACCATGAGAAGACTGCTAACTGTTTTTGTACTGAGTTTGATGATCGTTACTGCTTCAGCTCAAAAAGGGGACATGAAAATTGGGCCCCTGGTAGCCTACGGAAGTGAAATTAAAAATCCGGGATTTGGCATAAAATTTCATTACGGAATCAACGACAGAATCAGGCTGGCACCTGATTTTATCTACTACCTCGAAAAAAACGATGTTACCTGGTGGGAATTGAATGTTAACGGACACTACACATTCAGTGAAAGTGGTGATATGGCTTTTTATGCCCTTGGCGGTCTCAACCTGCTTGGCGTAAAAGTTAATTTTATGGGAGCAAGCACCAGTGATTCAGAAATGGGTATCAATTTAGGGGCGGGTGTACAGAAGCCATTGACTTCCAGGCTGCTTGGAGTTGCCGAAGCCAAATATACCCTAAGCAGTGCCGATCAGCTTGTGATTTCAGTAGGTTTCCTTTTCAACCTCAACTGATTCAATCTTTTTTCAATCTTAATAAGGCTGTTGCTTCTGGCGACAGCCTTTTCATTTGTCAGAATACAATTTCCACACTCAATACCACATACCTTGAAAGATTCCTATCTTTGCCAGCCTTAGGATTCACATGCCAGATACGCTTAATACATATGTGTTTCAAGACACGTCAGCTACCATCGCTCCTGTCGATGCCCTCAAGAGCCTGGCTGAACAAATGGGCTTCAATTATACCTCTGCAGCTTCTGGCAATACAAGCATCGATACCCTACCTGCCTATTCAGGGCCTTTTTTTCGTGGCCATCTTCTGCAAGTAAAATACCCTTTAAAAGAAATTCCCATTCATTCACCTATCGACACATATTATATTCTTATTGTGTCCAGTATACTAATGGTTGTGCTGATTAAAAACCTGGGTAACAAGGCTTTGTTGACTTATTTTTCAAAAGTATCTGCCAGTGAAAAGAGGGATAAATATGCCTTCAATAAAACCATTGATTGGCTTCATAGCTTGAATGCGTTATTTGCCTACACTACCCTTATTTATTTTTTGACGAAGGGAGCCTTTTTTAACATGTATCCCAAACTGAGCGAAATACGACTCATTTTCCTGCTTTTGATGCCAGGATTAATCTTATACCTTCAATTTAAAAAAAGCCTCATAGATTTTTTGGGTAATGTTTTTAGAATCAGGCTATTTTCCCAGTCACTCATTTTTGAAGAGAATCGGTTCATGAGAATGTCGGGATTGGTAATTCTACCATTTCTCATGGTTTCGATAATGGGGAGCGGAAAAGTCTACGCAATTTCCCTTTTAATAAGTTGTACTATTGTAATTATTTTCTATTTACGCAAAATTTTCATGTGGACGCTTGCATCCTTTAAAAACATCAACATCGTTGGTATTTACTTTTTTTTGTACCTTTGCACCGTCGAAATTTTACCCCTAATACTGCTGGCTAAATTACTGATAAACAATTAGTAATATAACAGCAGGTGATGTCAGCGAGTTGATAACCATAAAAAAAAGGAAGATTTGAAAATCAGGAAAGTTCTAATCTCGCAACCAAGGCCCGAAGATATCAAAAGCTCACCCTACACGCCGATTGCCGAAGCACATGGCCTGGAAGTCGACTATGAAAAACTCTTTAAAATTGAACCTTTAGATGGAAAAGAGTTTCGGCGGCAAAAAATCAGGATGGAGGAATACAGCGCCATCATTTTTACCAGCAAAAATGCGGTTGACTATTTTTTCCAGCAGGTAAAAGAAGCCCGTTATCCCATACCCGAGACCATGAAGTATTTCTGCACTTCCGAGGCAATTGCACTCTATTTGCAGAATTACATCACCTACCGAAAACGCAAGATTTTCTTTGGAAAAGGCTCATTCAATGATCTTGAAGATCTCGTTAAAAAATTCAAGACCGAGAAATACCTTATCCCCTGTGGAGACACCAGCAAAAACGATGTGCCACCTTTCATGGAAAAGTTGGGAGTGGAGCATAAAAAAGTTGTTGTTTATAAAACCGTACCCCGCGATCTTAAAAACAAAATTGACATTAAAAAATACGATTTACTCGTGTTTTTTAGTCCTATGGGGATTAAGTCGCTCTTTAAAAACTGGCCTGATTATTCCCAGAAAAAACAGGTGATAGCCACCTTTGGCGAAAATACTGCCAGAGAAGCAACAGAGCATGGTCTTATTGTTAATATAATGGCCCCCACCCCAACTGCGCCTTCCATGGCTTCAGCCATCGAACAGTTTTTAATTGAACAAAAAAAGAGAAAAAAAACTTCAACGAAGGCCAATGCCAGCAGCGCTGAAGAAGCCGAGAAATCTGATTCAAACAATATACCCCCAGCAGAGGATAAAATGACTTCTCTGTGGGACGAAA
>CAZBCB010000443.1:0-2666 GCA_964489905.1 uncultured Bacteroidales bacterium | reverse complement strand
CCTTCAACAAAACATATTTTTATAACCGGGAAAAACTGGCCGGTTTTATACGAACTGGAAATAATACCGCCCCTGTAAGAATTTTTTCAACCACTTTTAGCTAAAAAAATTCCAATAAATACTTTTTTTTAACGTCTTTTTCAGTAGCAAATGTTGATAATTATATAACTGTATATCAATATGTTAAGATATGATTTTAACACTCAGATTATCAGTGTTGATTGTTAATAACTTGTTAATAACTGCAAAATAAATGTTCACAAAACTGTCTGTTAAAAAAAAATGCATTGAAGTTATTAATAGTATTTTTGAACCTGTCCGCAATAAGCGGGGAGTAATTTAAACAGATACGAGGTATGGGAAAAATTATTGCAATTGCAAATCAAAAAGGTGGAGTCGGAAAGACAACAACAGCTATTAATCTGACAGCCAGCTTAGCTGTGCTCGAAAAGAAAGTATTGCTTATTGACGCCGATCCTCAGGCCAATGCCACATCAGGGAGCGGTTTTGATACAAAGAATATTAAAACAAGCATCTATGAATGTCTTATTGACGATGTAAATCCAAATGGAATCATACTTACGGCTGAATTAGAAGGGATGGATCTGTTGCCATCTCATATTGATCTGGTTGGTGCTGAGATTGAAATGCTGAATATGCCTAACCGTGAAAAAATGCTGAAAGCAGTTATAGAAAAAATTGAAGCAGAACGAAAATATGATTATATTCTAATTGATTGTTCGCCTTCACTGGGACTGATTACAGTGAATGCCCTCACAGCAGCTCATTCTGTTTTGATTCCGGTTCAGTGTGAGTATTTTGCACTGGAAGGGTTAGGGAAATTATTGAATACAATTAAAATTATCCAGAATCGTCTTAATACAGGTCTTGATATTGAGGGTTTCCTGCTTACCATGTATGATTCAAGGCTAAGGCTTTCAAATCAGGTGGTTGAAGAGGTAAAGAAACATTTTCAACAAATGGTTTTTGAAACGATTATACAACGCAATATAAAAATAAGCGAAGCTCCCAGTTTTGGAAAACCCGTAATTCTTTACGATGCAGAGTCAAAGGGAGCTGTCAATTATTTGAATCTGGCCAGGGAACTGTTGCAGAAAAACGGAGATACTAAAATACCCGAAGCATATAAAACAATGACTAACAACTAAGGATATGGTGAAAAAAAATGTTTTAGGACGCGGGCTTGGAGCGCTGATTGAGGATTCCGGAACACTTGTCGAAGTGAGTGAAAAAGTTTCAGGAGGTGCTGAAATTCCGGTTGATAAGATTAAACTGAATCCATTTCAGCCTCGTACGGATTTTGATGAAGAATCATTACAGGAACTGGCTGAATCAATTCGTGCAATTGGTGTTGTGCAGCCAATCACAGTCCGTGAAACTGAAGATGGCTATTATCAGCTTATTACAGGGGAACGCAGATTAAGGGCAGCCCGTATTGCCGGTCTGGAAAATATTCCGGCATATATTCGCACAGCAAATGACCAGGGAATGCTTGAAATGGCACTGGTTGAAAATATACAACGTGAAGACCTGAATGCTATTGAAATAGCCCTTACTTTTCAGCGCCTTATTGATGAATGTAACCTTACTCAGGAAAACCTTAGTCAACGTGTGGGCAAAAAAAGAGCTACAATTGCAAACTATATGCGCCTGCTCAAACTTCCTGCCGAAATACAGCTGGGAATACGCAATGACCAGATCAGTATCGGGCATGCTAAAACACTTGTCAGTATTGATAACCCGAAAGCACAACTAAAGTTGTATTATAAAATTATTGATGAAGAGCTTTCGGTAAGAGCCGCTGAAGAATTAGCCCGCAAAATTCAGCACACTGAAGAAGATGAACCAAAACCTGAAATTATTACCTCATCTGCAGAAAGTATCAAAACTTACGATGAACTTAAAAATCATTTGTCAGGTTTTTTCAATACCAATGTTGACCTGAAAAGAAACACAAAAGGAGCCGGCAAAATAATTATTTCCTTTAATTCGGATGAGGAACTTGAAAGAATAATTGGTATATTTGACCAGTTAAAAAGGTGATTGTTTTGCAGATCAGGTTTATTAAAAAAAATTGTTTCTCCGAAAATAATAAGAAACGAAGTGCTGTTGTATTTACCTGCATAATTACTGCAGGTTTATTTTTCCATTCTGCTTCTTTTGGTCAATCAGGGAATGTTAACCCTGATTCAACGCATTTTAAATATCCTAACCCGAAAACCGCCACATTGTTATCAGCAATTGTTCCGGGACTGGGTCAGGTATATAATAAAAAATACTGGAAAATTCCCCTTATCTATGGAGCCGGCAGTGCCATGATTTATGCAATAAATTACAATCAATCAAAATATCAGAAATTCAGAGATGCCTATAATTCCGGTAAAGCTGAACAAACCTATATTATAGATGGATACGTATATAATTTTGATCAATTGCCATACGGACGAGATTTTTATAGAGGATATAGGGATTTAAGCGTATTTGGCTTTGCGGCAGTGTATTTGCTGAATGTTATTGATGCCATGGTAGATGCCTACCTCGCCCGTTTTGATGTATCTGATGACCTTTCCCTGAAAATACAACCTGCTGTTGTTAATAACTTTGACCTGACTGCCTCTGTAGGTATTAAATTTAGTATAGGTTTT
>CAZBCB010000442.1:0-2670 GCA_964489905.1 uncultured Bacteroidales bacterium | reverse complement strand
TATAAAGAACAAAACTGGTGGAAAGAAAATCAGTTACTTATATAAAAAAAGGGGAAAAATTTCCCCTTTTTTTCAATTTTATACTATAATTAATTATTGAACGTTGCTGAAAACAAGCTGTTGTGAGCCCATACCGGCGCTGTAGTTTATTTTAAGCGCGCTGGCTTTACGCAACTCCTGTTTAATGTCAGTAATGATCCCCATTTCAATATTTTTATCAGCCTTAAGGGAAACGGTCATTTTGTTGCGTAAGTCTTCGGGCATTTTCTGCCTTTCTTTTTCAACAAATTCACGGATATATTCAACCGGTTGGAACGCATCATTTAGCTGAATCTGGGGTAATGTTCCATATTTATCCTTTTGCTGAGGTATCCCGACATAAATATAAGTTACCTGTGACTTTTTTTCAAGTTTTTTCACTTCAGTAGCAAAAGGTGCTTTTATGCTGACAAGTAAGGATGTTTCTTTAAGCGTTGTTGTAATCATAAAGAAAAACAGCAACATAAAAATAATGTCAGGAAGTGATGCCGTGCTTATTTTTGGCACGTTTTTGGGAACTTTTTCTCTGAATGATATCATATTATTTTCCTCCTACATTTCGTGGTTCTGCTTCGGAAATACGCAACGGATAAATGGTTTCTATAGCATCACGCCGCGGATCATCTTCATCCAGGTCATCAAACTTAACATTAAACTTACTTTGAGCCAGTTCATTTCTGAGCTCATTGTAAGCGGCTGTAAGCTCATTCTGCACTGCTATATAAGTACCATAAGATGTCCCCCTGTCATTCTGCAATGAAATAACATGATATTTGGTAACCATTACCTGTCCGAAATAAGGTACTTCAATAGCTTCTTTTTCAGGTAAATCGGCCTTATTATAAGGATTTTCAATGAATTCCTTTGCTGCAGCCCTTAATTCTCTGATACTCATAAGCTGATTCTCAACCAATAATTGATTATTGCGGTTTACCAAAACCAGAAATACATTTCTTTCCTTAACATCAATCTTATCCTGTTTCATATTTGGATCAGGCATTGGCGGGAGCTTCCGCAATAGTCCCTTATCGGTATTCATGGTAGTTGCTACAAAGAAAAAAATGAGCAACTGAAATGCAATATCAGCCATTGATCCTGCATTTACCTCAGGGGTTTCTCTTTTTCTTATCATTTGTTAAAAATGAAAATTTTACTAAAAAAACATTACTTGCCAAAGATGCCGCCTATTTCGGTAATAATAATACCCAAAAAGGCAACAGCTCCGAAAATATAACAGGCTTTTAATCCTGCATCAACAAGTCTGACCGTTCCTTCGACATTACCAGAATGATTTAGCCCCGGAATGATTTCGTTTGAAGAGAAAACGTATGCCAGAGCCAGAACTCCGGCGAAAACAATCAAAGCTACAACAACTCCGATGGCTCCTTTTGGATGCGAAAATATGTTGATAACAGGAAAAACAATAGCCAGGATAGCCGCAATAGCCACAAATACATAGGAAAGTAATAATGCCTCATCGGTAAAATAAAATTCCTTATTTTTTAAGTTGGCTGTCTCGGGCGTAACACCAAGCCAGAAAAACAATATAAGCGCCACAGCACCTATCGCAAGCAACAGGTATAAAATGATGGATGAAACTTTTTGGCTAAACATGGTCACTTATTTTTTAAGATTATGTTTTATCAGAAGGTCAATGAAAGAAATGGAAGCATCTTCCATGCTGTTTACAATACCGTCTATTTTTGAAAGCAGGTAATTGTAAAACACCTGAAGGATAACTGCAACGATAAGCCCACCTGCTGTAGTGATAAGAGCAACTCCAATAGGCTGTGCAACAACCTGCGGACTAACATCACCATATTGTGTGATAGCGGCAAATGCGCTGATCATACCTATAACCGTACCCATAAACCCTAACATAGGTGCAATAGCTATGAATAATGATATCCAGCTCAGGTTTCTTTCGAGAAGGCCCATCTGTACGCTTCCATAAGATAAAATGGATTTTTCAACAATTTCGAGGCCATGTTCCATACGATCCAGTCCCTGATAGAAAATGCTTGCAACAGGACCACGTGTATTGCGGCAAACTTCTTTGGCAGCTTCAACACCACCCGATTCGAGGGCATCTTCTATTTTTGTAAGGAGTTTATTGGTGTTTGTAGTGGCAAGATTAAGGTATATTATTCTTTCAATGGCAATGGCCAGACCGAAAATAAGACAGAACAGAATAGAAGCCATAAATCCGGCACCACCTTCAATGAATTTCGCCTTAATTTGCTGATGTAAACTTTGCTTTTGAGGAGCTGCTTCACCAGTTTCGGTAACAGCATTGGTATCAGCTGCTGCAGCTGTTATTGTATCAGTTGCAGGGGCAGCCTGATCTGGGTTCTGAGCCATCAAACTTTTTGATACTCCAAAAGCAAGTATCCCAAATACCGCTATGAATGCAAAGAATTTTTTCATAATACGTTACAAATTTTTGTTATTACTGTTTGTTCTTTTTATACTTTATTGATAATTAATTTTTAAATTGATTGCAAACTTATTAAAATATTGATAAGATTTATAATTTTTATGTAAAATTTTAACTAATTACCTGAATGCTCATATTAATTTCATGTTTCATAAGACAAATCTATGGTGCACTTTACCCTTGTAGAATAAGAA
>CAZBCB010000441.1:0-2671 GCA_964489905.1 uncultured Bacteroidales bacterium | reverse complement strand
AATAGGAGCCATGGTAGTTTATCATGAAAGGCTTAATGTTGTGCAATGGAGTGGTGTCATTGTTTCACTGGCTTTTTATTACTGGCTTTCCATCAGGGGTAATATAAAAGGGCAAGTAAAGAATGCAGCAAAATGGATGTCCTTTGCTTTTTTAAGCATCATATTTAACAGCGCCAGCGCTTTACTTGATAAATATCTGGTAGTTAATTACAACAGAATAGCCATGCAGGCATATTTTTCGATATACACTGCATTAATTTTTGGCATCATACTGCTGATTATCACGAAAAAGGCAAAAACCATGCTCCCGCCTTTTATCTGGCGATTGGCAATTCCTTTAATAGGTATCTTACTGATTGCTGCTGACTATTTTTATTTTTATGCATTAAGTATTGAAGGAGCTATGGTTTCTATATTGATTATTATTCGCAGGGCTTCAGCAGTAATAGTTTTTATGGCCGGAACCGTTTATTTCAGGGAATCAAACATTCGTAACCGGGCTATAGTACTTGCCGGAATTTTAACCGGCGTAATTCTTGTTATGTTGGGTAGCCGGATGTAATATTCAATGAGAATGATGGCATCCTCCTTCATGATCATGGTGATGACTGCAGGTTGTGCCTGAATCGGCGATGATACCTTCTAAATAATCCTTTACCGTTTTCCTGACATCACCTGAACATCCCCGGATAACATCAATACCTTGTGCTTTAAACATATTTATTGCACCTTCACCAATGTTGCCCGCAAGAACCTTGCTTACACCTTTGTTCTTAAGCAATTCTGCCAGATTTGATTTACAACCACATCCTGCAGGCGAATATACAATTTCTTCATGCTCAATATTAGAATTTTTGTCAATTGTATATACAGTAAAATACGCACAATGACCAAAATGACCATCCACCATGTTGTCTCTTGTTGGAACTGCTATTTTCATATTCTTTCAATTTTAATTCAGGCACAAATATAATGAACATTTGTTCATTTAAACATGTCTAACAAAAAAAATAAAATGAACAATAAATAATACTGAATATTCACTTATTTTACCGTCGTTTTAATAAAGAAATGATTCGTGGTATCACATGCATATTGCTCGCTGAATTATGTTTTGCAACAGCTACTGTATTTGCAAAATATATAACGCGCAGTTCGGACATATCCGCTATTGAGATTACTTTTTTCAGGTTTCTGATAGGTTTTTTCGTCTCTTTTTTTTATATCAGAACACACGGATATTCATTCAGGCCTGCACAATGGCGCCTTGTTTTGTATAGGGCAGTTTTCAGTTTTACTGCATTGATTTTATTTTTCTATTCAGTGCAACATACATCGGTTACCAATGCCAACATGCTAAACATGACCTATCCGGTTTTTGTTTTTATAATTGCACCCCTGTTCTGGAAACAAAAAATCAAATGGTTCTCAGTTATATTTCTTTTTCTGACAATAACAGGTATCTATCTTGTAATCCGTCCCGATTTCAGTCATGTCAATATTGGTGATATATGGGGGTTACTTTCAGGTATTGTAGCTGCCTTTGCAGTAATTACCCTTTCTATTGCCCGTGAGCATGATTCTACGGCCATTATTGTTTTTTATCTTATGGCATTTGGTTTTATTTTCAATGGTTTGATGATGATACCTGCATTTATCATGCCCCATGGTATTCAGATATTTCACCTGCTGGCTTCAGGAGCATTTGGGGTAATGGGACAGACATTATTAACCATAGGTTATAAAACCAAAATGCCCGCACAGGTTCAATGATTTCTTCCTCACGCATTGTGTTTGCCGCCCTGCTTGGTTTTATCCTGTTTTCCGAACCATTAAATATATCAATTATTGCCGGCGGCTTACTCATTTTTGGTTCCATAATGGGTATCAGCATGTTGCATTATAACAGGCAAATTTAAACTGCAAAACCGTTTACAGATATTTTAATACCTTCATTTATAATCAGGTGAATCATAAATATCTTAGTAAATTGCTTTTCTGTGAGCTGCTGACAAAAAGACTTTTTTCATCCCATCAAGATAAAGATTAAGAAATTAATTTTTATAGAAAACTTTTTATTAATGGAAAAAGCAAACAATTTATAATTTTTTCGTATAATTTTAAATAAATAATGCTCATTATGAAAAGATCTGTTTCCAAAACATGTTGTGTTGCTTTTACTTTTGTTCTTATGGGTGTGTTTTATGTAGCAACCGTCTCAGCCCAGAGTTCAGGATGGGAATCAATACATCCCATTGCAGGTGACGACTATGATTACATAAATGATGTTGCAATTGATGCGCAAAACAATATTATTGTCGGCGGCCGTTATAAAAGCACCCAACTTAATTTTGAAGGAGTTATCATCTCAACCGAAAATAATGGTCCGTCACCTTTTTTCTTAACCGATGTTTTTATTGCCAAATATAATGCAAGCGGGCAGATACAATGGGCTAAATCAGGAGGGGGGAGATATGGTGATAACCTTACCGGATTAACCACAGACAATGACGGAAACATATATTTTGCAGGTGAATTCACCAGCGATACCTTTTTACTGGATACTTTTCTATTATTTAAACAACCCATGTCCATGCAGGATATATTTTACGGTAAAATCAATCCTGCCGGAAATGTATTGTGGTTAAAAAATTTTAGTGCAGAAAATTCA
>CAZBCB010000440.1:0-2676 GCA_964489905.1 uncultured Bacteroidales bacterium | reverse complement strand
ATACTTAATATTGAACTGGGGAAAATGCCTCCGCAGGCAATTGATCTTGAAGAAGCCGTTCTGGGTGCCATTATGCTTGAAAAAGATGCAATTCTGGAAGTAATTGATATACTTACACCCGAAAGCTTTTATAAGGAGGAACACCAGAAAATTTTCAGGGCCATACTTGATTTGTCTTCAAGTAATAAAGCTATTGATATTCTCACTGTTACCGAGCAACTTAAAAAGAACAAAGAGATTGATGAAGTTGGCGGGCCTCTTTATATAACTCAACTAACAAGCCGGGTTGCTTCAACCGCCCATCTTGAATTTCATGCCCGTATCGTTGCTCAGAAACATATTCAGCGTGAACTGATAAGGGTATCATCAGAAATTCAGAATATGGCTTTTGATGACAGTGTTGATGTTAATGATTTACTTGATTTTTCAGAGTCTGAATTGTTTAATATAGCCAAAGGCAACATAAAGAAAGAATCACAGAAAATCAATGTATTGATTAAAGAGGCTATTCTTCAGATTGAAGAAGCCAGTAAATCTGAAGGAAGCCTTATCGGTATTCCCTCCGGCTTTACCAAACTTGACCGGCTGACAAATGGCTGGCAAAAGTCAGACCTGGTTATCATTGCGGCCAGGCCATCAATGGGTAAAACTGCCTTTGTGTTGTCAATGGCCCGGAATATGGCTGTAGAACATAACCGTGCTGTTGCCATTTTTTCACTTGAAATGGCATCGCTCCAACTTGTCAACCGGCTGATAGTGGCAGAAACTGAACTTCCTTCACATCGCATCAGAAACGGAAAACTGGCCGATTATGAATGGGAACAACTTGATTATAAAATTAAAAGGCTTGTAGAAGCTCCAATTTACATTGACGATACTCCTGCTATTTCAATATTTGAACTGCGGGCAAAATGCCGCAGGCTGAAACGCCAGCATAATGTGGAAATCATTATCATTGACTACCTGCAGCTGATGACCTGCTCATCAGACAACAAAAGCAGCCGCGAACAGGAAGTCAGCACCATTTCAAGAGCATTGAAAAGTATCGCCAAAGAGCTTGATATACCTGTTATAGCCCTATCCCAGCTTAACCGTGCCGTTGAAATCAGAGCAGGTAACAAACGACCTCAGCTTTCAGACCTCAGAGAATCGGGTGCCATTGAACAGGATGCAGACATGGTATTATTCATACACCGACCCGAAGTGTACGGATTTACCGAAGATGAAAATGGCAATTCACTCAGAGGCATCGCCGAAATAATTCTGGCAAAACACCGTAACGGACCTATTGGCGATATCCAGCTGAAATTTATTAAAGAAATGGCCAAATTCACCGACCTTGAAGAAAGCATTATGGAACCTTTCGTGGATGCATTAGGCCAACCCATAGCCATAACCAAAGGCTCACGTATGAATGATAATGCAGCGGGGTTTGGTTTTAATAAAGATGACCTTTCTAAAAACGCTGATTATACAGACGAAATACCTTTTTAAATCCCAACACTTATCATAATTTTATCATTCCGGAATTTCGGCATGTTTATATTTTGCTTGTCGGTTTGTCAATAGATTTTTCAATTGACGAATTTGGGATGATTGATATGACACTCAGACAGGTTTTCTGAAAATTATTCCTTAACCAATGATGTTATTATTAATTTCTGAAAATCAACGCCTTCATTATATGAAATATCATATTGGGGTTTTCCTTTAGCCGGCGAACGGAATAATTCATCCAATCCTTTCCGTAAGGCACGTACACACGCATAGTATATCCTTTTTTTACAATATTCCTGCAAAGTTTGGGTTTAACTCCATATAACATCTGAAATTCAAAATTTTCGCGTGGCACATGGTACTTATCAATCAGTCTCATGGCACCTTCAATTAACCTGATGTCATGTGTGGCAATAGCAGCATAAACATTATGCTGAAATAAATATTCAAGCCCCTTAAGATAGTTCTCATTAATCTCTTTTTTCTTTTTAAAGGCAATTTCACGGGGTTCATTATAAATACCCTTGCAAAGCCTGATACTGCATAATGTTTTTCCCGGAAAAGCAGTAACAATATGTTGCAAATCATTCAGTGTCCGGTGCATATATGCCTGAAACACAAAACCAACATGGTCAGGGTATTCCTCATATAACCTTTTAAATAAATCAATTTCCATGTCTGTGCATTGCGAATCTTCCATGTCAATCTGTATGATGCGATTTCCCGCAGCAGCTTTTGTAATAATTTCCTTTAAATTATTATAGCACAGTTCCTTATCAACGAGTAACCCAAACATGGTGGGTTTTACTGAAAATGAAGTATCAAGATGTTGAATATCGGCTTCTTCAATGGTTTTCAGATATTCAGCCTTATAAAATTCTATTTTTTCGTTCCTGGTAAGAAATTCACCCAGCAGATCAAGCGTCACTTTTATGCCCTCATTGTTTAACCGGCGGGCAATGGTAAATGCTTCTTCCCTTGTTTTACCAGCAATGTAACGTTTTGAAAAAATCCATACCAGCTTTTCTGGCATATATTGAATTATTCCGGCAATAAATCTGTTTAACATGAAAAAGCTTCTATTATAGATTCACTAAAAAACAGTGAAAATTATCCTCAATTTCATCCTTAAAAAAGGACAATTGTCATGAGAATTTGAAATTCTTGTATCTGAAATCC
>CAZBCB010000439.1:0-2689 GCA_964489905.1 uncultured Bacteroidales bacterium | reverse complement strand
TGAAAGGGTTAATATCGCGATAGGGCATGCCAAGCAAGTGGCTCGTAGTTGAATCCTCACCACCCTTATTACTGCATATTGTGTTAACATGTTGTCCGTATAATGACAATGCCCAGGAAAGGAGCAATAATAACCCCGGTCTTTTAACGAATATCATGATTTTTGCTTTCTTTTTCATTTTTTTGGCTTTGATGTCATTCAGTGAATAAGAAAAGATCTTTCACAACAATTAAGTTTTCCGCTGTTTGTTAAATTTAATACCCTTATTTTATAAATGCCTTTGATGTCGGGTGTTTTGAAAGGAATTACAACCATTTCTCCGGAATACGTCTGGTTTGTTTTCCATAACAAAGTATGCCTGATATCGGGAAGATTTGTTTTTTCTGTTTTAGCTTCCTGTAATTCCGATGATTCAACAATAGCCGGAGTTGTGACCGTTTTATGGCAATAAGAAGATTCTATTGATAAAGGTGTTTTTGTATATATTGCCAGTATGCCAAACATAAGATAATTGTCATAAAAAAATTTATTGCGTTTTAATTCTATTTTAAGGATATTATCAGAGTTAAGTTCGAGCATATTTCTTAATGAAGGGAAAGGAATATTATTGAGCAGAACAAACGCCGGACCCGGATAATACAGTTGCAGATAGGAATCGAAAATATAAGTTTTAAAAATATCATGTTCAATATCAAATTTAATACCTGGTATAAGATTTTTACGGATTTCATAAATATTGGGCAATGATTCAAATTCGGCGGGTATCAGCAAAAAGTCAGGTTCCCCGAAAAAACTAATGGTATAGGGTTGGTTTTTTCTGAAAAATACTGAGGAAATATCTTTTTTCTGATAAAAAGCCCTGTGCGCAAGTGCAATATTCTGAAATGCTCCAACAGCCGGTTCAATTACCGGATGTGTCAGCTGAATAACTTTTTTATTAACAGTGTTATTAAGGAAAGGATCATCAATAATTATTTCAACCGGATTAAAGCCCTCAGAATGATCCTGAACGATGATATATACCTGTCTGCCATACAATTTGTCATTCAGAACAAAATGAAATTTTCCCTGCCTGTCAGTATATGTGAAATCGAAATGTGCAGTTGAATCAGGGAAAGATAACAGTACTATGGCATTGCTCAGAGGCATCCGGTCGGGTAGGGTAATTACTTGGCCGCTTAATGAAAGACCTTTTACTTCCTGCACATGAGTGAGCCTGTTACCGGTGCTCAGCAATAAATCGGTTAATCGTGTATACGGAACAGACATTAAAAAGTCATTAATATAGTCTTCTGTTGTCTCTGTCCCGAAAACAGGTACATTAAAGGTTTCAGGCAATGCATTGTAAAGGTTGAAATATTCCAGGTAACTGCATTCATTATAAAGCAAGCTGTCAGTAACCGGATTGTATTTGCCAACGATAACAGCAAAGAGTTTCTGATTTAATGAGGGCTCTGAAACCGAAATTTTTGTCTGCGTTGTAACCCGGGTATAAAGTGTATCATTTACACTTATTTTCAGATTACTGCCTGATGCTTCCTTTTTATACCAGGTACACTGGCTTAATATTGTGTTTTCGCTGCAAAGCAATATCTGGTGAAGTCCCTCTGATAAGGAAGTTAAGGGTACAGAAACCTGTCCTTTCATGCCTGTAATTGTAACCGGCTGGTTTATTATATTGCCGGTACTTTCAGAAAGCATAACAAGTCTGATATTGTCAATACTTTCCTGCTTAGGGCCGGCAACAACAGTTATTTTAAGGTTGGTTTCATCCTTATCAGGCTTTAAAATATAGCCATTACTGACATTTAAGGGCAGGGGAATATTCTTTATATAGCGGTCCGGGCCAATAAATGTGGCATGATATGTCTGACCGGACTCAGGAGTCAGCGAAAAAACTCCCAGGCCGTGTGCATCAATCAGGCATGTATCAATAACATTACCGGTATTGTTACTTATTTTTATTATTTTCGGGTGTTCCTGAGCGAACTGGTTTGTGCGGACCAGAATTTTGTTTTTAACACCGTTAATCAAACGTCCGCATTGCGGATAAAATCTTAAAGATACACTGTCATTCAAGTCGGCTGACATAACGGCGTTTTCAAGTGGTGATACTATCATAACGGGACGTTTGAAATAATTATCTGCTCCAAAATTGAGCATCCAGCGGGTATATGCGTTTATAGAATAGATACCCGTGCGTAAATTGGAGGGAATAGTAATCTGACCCGAGCATTCACCATTAAGCAGTTCAAAAGCATAATTCCCAATGCTCTTACCTGTATAATCAACCAGTTGGATATAAAAGAACCTGCTGCCGCTGGTTTTTATTTTCATGTCATTTCCCATCAACATTGCTTTGAAGAAAATTGTTTCTCCTGGATAATAAATCCCGCTGTTTACTGATACAAAAAGATGTTCCTGCCGGTCAACAGCACATAAATAATCCTGTGCAAAATTCTGTAAACTGGTTGGTATCGATGGCTGGTCTGCTAATTGTGCCACTGACAAAGCGCTGTTCAGATACCAAAGAATTACCGGAGTAATATGTTTTATACCAGCTATAAAGAAGCGAAATATGTTCATAAATTCTGATCAGTTTTTTGGTTGATTTTTGTTGATGTGAAATGAAAGGGATATTTCAGTCACTACCCCAGAAGCCCGGAGGTTCTCCCTCCGTGCATCCGTT
>CAZBCB010000438.1:822-2697 GCA_964489905.1 uncultured Bacteroidales bacterium | reverse complement strand
CTATACACAACATTTGACATTAACTCGTTTTTACTTGAAAAATAAATAAGATTGTTTCAGCTTTTTACTACTCTGTATTGCGGAATATCGGTTCAGGTAAATTGTCTATCAGAACGACATTTCATAGCAAAAAGAATAACTCATTGATTCAGACATTAAATTTCTTGGACAATAAACCGGGATGTTTCCACGGTGTATTAAAGCAATAAATTAATGCAGCAATTCATGATTATACAATGAAAGTGAGATATTAATACTGTGCACCGATCAGCATTTTTGACGGCTTTATACCTTTCTGATTAACGATATACATTCCATGCGGCAGCTGTTTAGCAATAATATCTCTGCTATAATTGAATTTGCATCCATCCTGAGGCATCACTATCGCCACTATTTTTCCCTGAAGGTTATAGACACATATCGGTTCGGGATTATTTTTAATGATTATCGGATGTCTGATTATTCCCACAGATGGTTCGTAGGCCGGTATAGGTAATTTACTGAAACCAGCAAAATATTTTGTGCAGACATCACGCCACACCTTTGCATCTTTGTAGTGGGTATCCAGTTTTTTTTGCACATCAGAAAACCTTTGCGCATCGATATATGTGCTCATTGATGGCCACTGAACCGAATCCATGATTCCCACATAATGCAGGCCGTCATAGTAGCGATAGCACAGTTCATTCCAGAATGTTCTTCCTGTGCTTAAATTCTGACTCCAGGGTACATGAAAAAACCAGCAGAGAAGTTCCGGAGGACAGGTTGACATATTTCCATATTTTGTGACATTCTCGGGAAAATACTGACCTACATAATTACTTCCACTTGACGACCGGTCATAACCCAATCCCTTATTATCAGCTTTATGCCAGTAAACAGAATTCCAGTCAGGATGGGTAGCATCACTATTGTAAGCTGGATCAGGACCGTAATGATGATTATACGCAAAAATTCCTCCCAACCCGAGAGGATTCATATAATTTACACAGGCTTCATGTGATCCTGTCATCATTTTTTTAATAGTATTCACGGCTACAGGATTCCAGCTCCAGGTCATTTTTATCCATTCCTCAGCAATCTGATTCGAAGTAATGGAGTAGTTCCAGGCCAGTCTTCCAAATGCATACCAGTTCGCCTGATCGAAATGATGGCCGCACCAGTTCATATCAGAACCGGTGTTTGCAACACCTGCTATACAGGTTTCAGTATCATTGTAAACTGTTCCATCAAGTACTTTTCCTACAGTGGATCCGGCACCTTTTGCATAGGTATCAAAATCAAATACCTCCCTCCACATGGGAGCAAGATAGACCAGATGCACACTCTGACCAAGGTATTCTTTAGTTATCTGTAATTCAGCCCCGATATGGGTCTGAGTCAAACCACCAAAAAGAGGATGAACCGGTTCACGGGGCTGAAAATCAAATGGACCGTTTTTAGCCTGTATGATCACATTCGAACGAAATTTTCCATCAAGAGGCTTAAATTCCTTATAAGCACGTTTCATCCTGTCGCTATCGATTGCATCATCATAGACAAATGCACGCCAGATTACAACTCCGCCGTGGGGAGCTAATGCATCTGCAAGACAGTTTGCACCTTCTGCATGAGTTCGATTGTATGTTTTTGGTCCAGGCTGTCCTTCAGAGTTTGCTTTGACCAGAAAACCACCAAAATCTGGAATAAGCTTGTAAATATCATTACATTTAGTTGCCCACCAGGAAATGACCGATGAATTTAACGGATCTGCAGTACTTATCCCCCCTATTTTATTTGGTGCAGCAAAATTAGCCGACAAATAAACTCTTATCCCATATGGACGGAATGCATCAGCCAATGCTTTGACTTTTGTAAGATAGTTCGGTGTAAGGA
>CAZBCB010000438.1:0-812 GCA_964489905.1 uncultured Bacteroidales bacterium | reverse complement strand
CTCTTGCATAATCTATGTAGCGGTTTTCGATTGTGCCCGGTAATGATGACCATTTCCATAATGAATTGCCAGCATAGCCACGTTCAATCGAACCATCAAGATTATCCCAATGATTCAAAAGCCGACGCTTAATTTTAGGCTTCTCGCTGATATTAAGACCAGTCAGAGGCTGTCCAGTCTGTATGAGCCTGAGAAGATGAAAAGTACCATAAAGTGCACCATTTTCCCCTGAAGATGCAATTACAGTAACTGTATGCCCACCCACTTCTTTTGAAACGATCTGATAAGCTTCTGCATTTTGATCCAAAGTTAATTCAATACCCTTTATGATATCAGAATTGGTAGGAGTACCAACTATTATAGCACCATCGGCTGTTACCGAGGTCTGTTTGGGAGTAGTTTGCCCCAGAAGACTATCAAGACCTTTTGAGAGTTCACTTTTTATGGCAGTCATTGTCGCAGAAGTTCCCTCAACTACTATCTGTGTTGCAGATGTTTTGTACTGAGCCAGAACCGATGCATCGGATATTTTGATATACCGTAACCATAGATCATATCCGTTTTCAGCTACAGATAATGTTTTAATACACAACAAAAAGATTGTGATGAAGCCAATCCTTGTGGCTGTAATACTCATAAACAGATCTCCCCGAGTTATTTAAGCATAAAATATCCGGTATTGTTTCATTAATATAGGTTCAAATTTTTTAATATAATGAATTAAATGTTTTAAATGAAAAAAAGCAACTGCTACTATTTAAACCTAAATTCCGCAGTTGGAGTGGATGCAGATGCGTAAGATATTGAGATGA
>CAZBCB010000437.1:0-2700 GCA_964489905.1 uncultured Bacteroidales bacterium | reverse complement strand
AAAAAGTGAAGCAGGCCTGATGTGTTTTTCCATCTTAAAATATGGGAATAATAGGGAGATTCAGTATTGGTAAGATTATATCCATAAAAAAATTTCAACATCATTTTGTTTTTTCCCTGAAATTGCCCTATATAAGGATATAATTTTTTTAAAAGCAAAGGCCTGTATTTTGAATCGGGCTGTTTTGACCAGAAAGTGCGAATTATAGCCTCCTTAAATATATCATATCCGGCAAATATTTCATCAGCTCCCTCACCGGTCATCACTACTTTTATATTTTTATCCCTTACTTTTCTTGAAAGGCAGTACATTGGTACAGGAGCAGTGCGCAGAATCGGAATTTCGGCATGCCATACCACCTCGGGAAAATATTGTGCAATTTCTTTGTTGGTGCAATAAAAATACTCGTGACGTGTATTCAGATACTCCGAAACTTCTTTCTGGAACGATGTTTCATCAAATTCACTATCTTCAAAACCAATGGAAAATGTGTGCAGAGACTCCGGCATTATCCTCTTAATGAATGAGGTTATTGTGCCCGAATCCAGTCCTCCGCTGAGATAAGCAGCCACGGGCACGTCTGCCCTTAAACGTAGCTTCACTGATTGTGATAACAATGTTTGCAATTCTTGTGCAGCATCTGAAAGATTCCCCTGAAAATATTCATCCGGATGCACCGGAAAATGAAGGCGCCAGTATTGCTCAATTTTTACACCATTTTTTGTGATCGTCATATAATGACCCGGTGATAATTCATTTACACCCTGAAAAACAGTTGCAGGTGATAAAGCTGTCCAGTATGTAAAAACTTGTGCAAGAGTTGAATGATCAAACCTTAATTCTTGTTCATGATATTCAGCAATTGCTTTAATTTCTGAAGCAAAAACAAATGTGTTGTTGTGCATCATGTAATACAGAGGTCTAATGCCAACCCTGTCTCGTGCCAGAAAAAGCTCTTTTTTCTTTTCATTCCAGATGGCAAAAGCAAATTGTCCGTTCAGCTTCTGACAACAAGCTGGCCCATATTCTATGTATGCATGCAGCAATACTTCTGTATCACTGTTGGTTTGAAATAAGTGTCCTTTATGAATCAGTTCTTTTCTTAGTTCAATATAATTGTAAATCTCACCATTAAAGACTATAAAAAAGGTTTTGCTTTCATCAACAATAGGTTGCTGTCCTGTCTGAATGTCAATTATACTAAGCCTGACATTGCCTAAAACAATATCGTGTGCATGGAATATTCCGCTTTCATCAGGTCCGCGGTAATTTATCCGGGCAAGCATTTTCTTGATTTGCGCAACAGGCTCATGCAAAGGCTTTGAATAACTCAATATTCCGGCTATTCCGCACACAGCTTTACTTTTTTTGAAGTTTGCTGTCGATAAATGATGTAATAGCTTTGATGGATTCAAAATTGGCTTCAATGAGATCTTCGTCGCGGGCCTTGATGCCAAATTTTGCCTCAATAAAATCGATTAACATAATAAAACCCATTGAATCAAAAAGTCCTTCTTTAAAAATCAGGGTGTCTTCATTCAATGATTTAACGTCTTTATAAGTATTGTTAATGATAAATTCTTTTATGACTTCATAATTATTAAAGTTCATATTGATCAGATAAAATAATTTTTTAGTTCAGCGTTTGGTTATTGTTTATGATAATAGGTTATATACCAGTCAACAAATTTTCTGATACCATCTTTAACCTGAAAACTTGGCTCATAGCCATGCTTGTTTCTTAATTCATTTACATCGGCCCATGTCTTCCTGACATCTCCCGGCTGCATGGGTCGCATTTCCATGATAGCCTTTTTGCCGGTAATTTCTTCAATGGCTTTTATAAAATCTAATAGTTTTACCGGTTTGTTGTTGCCAATGTTGTATACCTTGTAAGGTGCCGGTGATGATGACGGATCTGGCTGTTTCCCGTTCCATGAAGAGTTCCCTTCAGGTGCCTGACCGCTTAAAACCCTGAATATACCATCAATTATATCGTCGATATAAGTAAAATCACGTTCCATATCACCATTATTGAATACCTGTATCGGCTTTCCCTCAAGTATTGCTCTGGTAAATAAAAACAGCGCCATATCAGGCCTTCCCCATGGACCGTAAACGGTAAAAAACCGCAAACCGGTTGTAGGAAGCCCATACAGATAACTGTATGTGTGAGCCATAAGTTCATTGCTTTTCTTGGTAGCAGCATACAAACTTATCGGATGATCAATATTATCTTTTTCAGAAAAAGGGATCTTTTCATTTAACCCATAAACACTTGAACTGCTCGCATATACCAGATGTTTTATCCTGTTATGCCTGCATCCTTCAAGAATGTTCATAAAACCAACAATATTACTCTGAATGTATGCATCAGGATTTTTTAAACTATATCTAACTCCTGCCTGAGCAGCCAGATTACAGACAAGATCAAACCTTTCATTATGGAATAGTTTTGTCAGGTTTTCCTTATCCTCCAGATTGAGCTTAATAAAATGGTATGACTGAAATACCGACGATTGTATTATCCGGTTATACTCAATTAAATTTCTTCTTATTCCCGTTTCTTCTAACCGTCCATATTTCAGATTAACATCATAATAATCATTGATATTATCAAGACCAATTACTTCATAACCTTCAGCAATTAATTTGCTTACAAGGTGAAAACCGATAAACCCCGCAGTACCGGTAACCAGT
>CAZBCB010000436.1:0-2728 GCA_964489905.1 uncultured Bacteroidales bacterium | reverse complement strand
TGTATTTCCTCAACCTGAACCGTGAATCATCAGGTGAGGGGCCCGATGATGCGGTTTCGACAAAAGAAATTGAATCGCATATCGAAAAACTTGATGAAGAATTTAAAATGCCTTTTAAACTGCATCTTAACGGATACAAATACAAGGAAATAGCTGATATAATGGGGTTGAAAATAGGAACGGTTAAAAGCCGCATATTTTTCACCCGTAAAAAACTGATGAATTCACTGGGCAAGAATTATAACTGATAAAAATAAGGGTTGATTGGTTTATGTTAATTCCCTGCAAAAGTTATTTTTGCGGGGATTTTTTTCAGGTTTAAGAAATATTATGCGAAAAAGCAAAGGTTTTTTCGGAAATGATAATTTTGACATTAAATTTGCAATACATTTTATTTCTTTAAAAACAACCTGATGGAAAATAGTCAGCGATACAGCCAGCGCGGGGTTTCTGCATCAAAAACTGATGTCCATAAAGCCGTCGGAGACCTTGATAAGGGTATTTTTCCGAATGCATTCTGCAAAATTGTTCCAGACATACTTGGAGGTGATGATGATTATTGTATTGTAATGCATGCCGACGGTGCCGGCACCAAAGCATCACTGGCCTACATGTACTGGAAAGAAACCGGCGACTATAATGTCTGGAAAGGCATTGCCCATGATTCGCTTATTATGAACATTGATGACCTTATTTGTGTTGGTGCCACCAATAATATTTTGCTTTCTTCAACAGTCGGAAGAAACAAAATGAAAATACCCGGCGATGTGCTTGTTTATATTTTAAAAGGATATGATGAAACAATGCATGAAATGGCCAAATGGGGGGTGAATATTTATCTTACCGGGGGTGAAACAGCTGATATAGGTGATCTGGTCAGGACTATTGTGGTTGACTCAACAGTCGTTTGCCGCATGAGGCGTGAAGATGTAATCAGCATTAATATTCAGCCTGGTGATGTAGTAGTTGGATTGGCATCGTCAGGTCAGGCTGTTTATGAAAAAGAATATAACGGAGGCATTGGCAGTAACGGATTGACCTCTGCACGTCATGATGTATTTAGTAATTATCTGGCTGACAAATATCCCGAGTCATTTGACGACCTTATTCCCAAACAGCTTGTTTACAGCGGACGTTATCTGTTAACTCAGAAAATCAATGATTTGCCTCTTGATGCAGGGAAACTATTGCTCTCCCCTACCCGTACCTATGCACCCATTGTCCGCAGAATTCTCGAAAAACACCGCAGTGAAATTCATGGCATGATTCATTGCACAGGAGGCGGACAGACCAAAGTGTTGCATTTTATTAACAACCTTCATGTTATTAAGGACAACATGTTTGACATTCCTCCGGTATTCCGGATTATTCAGGAAGAATCACAGACTGACTGGGATGAAATGTATGAAGTGTTCAATATGGGGCATCGTTTTGAAATTTATGTTCCCCAGGAATATGCCCAATCGATTATAGCAATTTCCAATGAATTTAATGTGGAAGCCCGTATTATCGGCAGAGTGGAATCGTATAACGGAAAAAGGGTGAGTATCGTTACCGGCGAAGGAACATTTCATTATTAACAGAAAGTATATTTGTTATCAATTTATGAGTAGTAATCTTATTTTAGATAAACTTGAAGGTGTCAACCAGCGATTTATTGAAGTTGGAGAACTCCTTGCCAGACCTGATGTTGTGTCGGACATGAAGCGGTATATTCAGCTCAGTAAGGAATACAAGGAATTGAAACCGGTTGTTGAAGCGTTTAAGGAATATAAGAATTTACTTAGCAATATTACTACAGCCAAAGATCTGATTGCCAATGAAAAGGACCAGGAACTAAGAGAAATGGCTAAAACCGAACTCGATGAGTTGCTGCCTCAAGTAGAACCAATGGAAGAAAAAATAAAACTGTTGCTATTGCCGGCTGACCCTCAGGATAGTAAAAATGCCATACTTGAAATAAGAGCAGGAACAGGAGGGGATGAAGCCAGTATTTTTGCCGGCGACCTGTTCCGTATGTACAGTAAATTCTGTGAACAAAAAGGATGGAAGATTGAAGTAACGGCTATGACTGAAGGTACTGTAGGAGGTTTCAAGGAAATAATCGCTGAAGTAAAAGGTGAAGGTGTTTACGGAACGCTCAAATATGAATCGGGTGTGCACAGAGTACAGCGTGTGCCACAGACTGAAACTCAGGGCCGGATACACACTTCAGCAGCATCAGTAGTCGTTTTGCCCGAAGCAGAGGAACTCGATATTGAAGTCAGACAGGAAGACATTCGTATCGACCGGTTCTGTTCATCCGGGCCAGGCGGACAATCAGTTAATACAACCTATTCTGCAGTAAGGCTTACACACATTCCCACAGGGGTGGTTGTTTCATGCCAGGACCAGAAATCACAGCTTAAAAATCTTGAAAAAGCCATGAACGAATTGCGAACACGGCTTTATAATATTGAATACCAGAAGTATCTTAATGAAGTTGCTTCAAAACGCAAGACCATGGTGTCAACAGGAGACCGTTCAGCAAAAATCCGAACTTATAATTATCCTCAGGGAAGACTGACTGACCACCGGATTAACTACACTGTATATAACCTGCCCAGCATATTAGATGGCAACATACAGGAACTGATTAACCAGCTGCAGATGGCAGAAAATGCTGAAAGGGTTAAAGAGAGCACGCTGGTTTAATTCTACAGATTTTGACAGTTAACGTGCTAATTGA
>CAZBCB010000435.1:0-2743 GCA_964489905.1 uncultured Bacteroidales bacterium | reverse complement strand
TTGTTAATTCATCGTAACCGGGTTTAATTTTTACTGTTCATGTAATATTATGTTAAGCCTTATCGTAAAAAAAGCCTGTCAGCGTAAAAACCAAACCAGAACAACAAACTAACTAATCTTGCTCCAGTCATACTGCAACTTTGATATTTTACTAAGTTGCTTTGAAAGAATCTCGTTATCGGGTGCAGTTAATTCAGTATCTTTATCAAGTATCTGTTGAGCTGTGTCGCGCGCAAGTTGTAATATTTGTCCGTCTTCTCCCAGGTTTGCAATTTTAAGGTCAAAAGGTATCCCGCTTTGCTGGGTTCCTTCAATATCACCAGGGCCACGTAATTTCAGATCAACTTCAGCTATAACAAATCCATCGGTTGTATTAACCATCGTTTCAATCCTTTTTCTGGCCTCGGTGGTCAGCTTATGTGAAGTCATCAGGATGCAGTAACTCTGATCGGCACCACGCCCAACCCTTCCACGCAATTGATGCAACTGCGAAAGGCCAAAACGTTCAGCGCTTTCAATTACCATTACGGAAGCATTAGGTATATCCACTCCTACTTCAATTACTGTGGTGGCAACCATAATATGTGCCTTTCCTGTCTTAAAATAATGCATGGCGAGTTCTTTGTCTGCGGTCTTCATTTTTCCATGAACACATACCACAAGATAATCAGGCGGAGGGAAAGCTCTGACCATTGCTTCATAGCCATCTTCAAGTGCCTTATAATCCATCTTTTCCGATTCTTTAATCAGTGGATAAACAACATAAATCTGCCTTCCGGCTTCAATTTGCTTTCGCAGAAAGCCAAACATAGCAAGTCTTTTTGAATCGGGATAATGGATGGTAACAACAGGTTTACGGCCGGGAGGAAGCTCATTTATTACCGAGACATCCAGATCTCCGTATAATGTCATTGCCAGTGTACGCGGAATAGGAGTAGCTGTCATAACCAACACATGAGGCGGTTCTTCATTTTTCCTCCAGAGCTTAGCCCGCTGTGCTACGCCAAAACGATGCTGCTCATCAATAATAACAAGTCCGAGATTTTTAAACCGGACAGGATCCTCAAGCAATGCATGAGTTCCTATTAATATCTGTAATTCACCTGATGCCAGCTCATCAAAGAGCTTAATCCTTTCTTTTTTTCGGGTTGACCCAGTGAGCAGCTGAATACTAACAGGTAATCCTTCGAGAAAAGAAGTAATAGTTGCAAAATGCTGATTGGCAAGAATCTCTGTCGGTGCCATCAGACATGCCTGATAACCGTTATCAAGTGCTATAAGCATAGACATAACAGCCACTACCGTTTTGCCACTTCCTACATCACCCTGCAACAGACGGTTCATTTGCCTGCCCGAACCCAGATCTTTTCTGATTTCTTTTATTACCCTCTTCTGTGCTTCCGTAAGTTCAAAAGAGAGCTTTTTATTATAAAAATCATTAACATAATTACCAACCCTGCTAAAGACATGACCTTTAACATACTGTTGAGTACGAATTTTCTGTCTTAAAATATTCAGTTGTATATAAAAAAGTTCTTCAAACTTTAAACGGAAAATTGCCCTTTTCAGCTGATCCTGTCCCGACGGGAAATGCGCAGTGAATAAAGCTTCATTAATACCCGGCAACTTCATCCGGTTTATTAAATATTCAGGCAAGGTTTCATCTAATTTACCAACCTGCTGAAATAAAACCGAAACAAGCTTTTGTATTGTCTTGGAGGTAACAAAATTATTTTTTAACCTTTCGGTGCTGCTATACTGCGGTTGCAGTTTAACCGAAAAAGCAAAATCAGGTTTTTCAGCCGGGTCTATTTCAGGATGTGCAATGTTGATTTTATTATTGAAAATTGTTGGCCGGCCAAACACAATATATTCTTTATCAACTTCGTATGTTTTAACAACCCATTGAATTCCCCTGAACCACACAAGCTCAATAGTTCCGGTATCATCAGTAAATTTTGCAATAAGCCGTTGCTTGTATTTGGCTCCTTCAGTGCGAAAACCTGTTATGCGGCCTTTAATCTGAATAAACGCAAGGTTGCTATCAATATCTTTTATTTTGTAAAATTTAGAACGATCGATGTATTTATAAGGAAAAAAATAAAGCAGATCCTTATAAGTGAACATATTCAGTTCTTTCCGGAGTAATTCAGCCCTCTTGGGTCCGACTCCTTTAAGATATTGAATATCAGTGTTTAGAATATCGGTTTTTTCCTTATTAACCGGATTAATATCTGGACTGGAATTATTCATGTTGTGAATTCAAAGTAAAAGCAATTTGAAAAACTAAAATACACAATGAAGATTAATATTTTATATTTGCGGCTTTTATTTATTTAACTGTATTTGTTCATAACCCAAAATGATCGTATTAAACAACTTCTATGCAATAAAAATGCTAACACCTGTATATCCGGCTTCTATCAAAGAAATAAATTATAACATTTTACTTTTTTAAAATATTTTACTGCTATGTGGCTAATTCTGGGTGTAGCATCCGCATTTTTTCTCGGATTCCACGAGATTTTCAAAAAAATCAGCCTGCAGCATAATGCAGTATTACCCGTATTGTTTTATGCT
This sequence comes from uncultured Bacteroidales bacterium, assembly GCA_964489905.1. GTDB lineage: Bacteria > Bacteroidota > Bacteroidia > Bacteroidales > UBA10428 > UBA5072. Next base: position 163 of record CAZBCB010000435.1, on the reverse strand, counting down.
TCACTTACTAATGCAATATTTTTTATAATAATTATTCTGATTCCATTTTCACCGGATACAACAATCTTTTACATTCCTCACATGCCAATAAAGGCGCATATACTGTTTCTGATTAAATCCCTTATCGTTTCATTAGCATGGCTTTTTGGTTATTTTTCAGTAA
>CAZBCB010000434.1:0-2759 GCA_964489905.1 uncultured Bacteroidales bacterium | reverse complement strand
TGAAGATTATGGAGGTTCTGAAGCCTAGATCAATAATCAGAAATGCTAAAGGGAAATATATTCTGGATATGGGACAGAACATGGCAGGATGGTTAAAGATGAGTGTAAAGGGCAGAAAGGGGGATAGGGTGATTCTTCGGTTTGCAGAAACATTAGATGACAATGGTGACATATTTACGGCCAACCTTCGCGATGCTAAAGCCACTGATGTCTATATACTGAAAGGCGAAGGAATTGAAACATGGGAGCCTTTATTTGTATATCATGGGTTTCGGTACGCAGAAATATCAGGATATCCGGGTGTACCAACTGTCGATGATTTTGAAGGGAAAGTAGTTTATGATGCTGTGCCTCAAATTGGATCATTTGTTTCATCCGATTCTACAATAAATCAGATATATAAAAATGCCTATTGGGGAATTCGTTCGAATTATAAAGGAATGCCGGTTGACTGCCCGCAACGGAATGAAAGACAACCTTGGCTTGGTGATCGCGCTATGGGTTCATTAGGTGAAAGTTTTATATTCGATATATCACGCCTGTATGCCAAATGGCTTGCTGATATAGAACAATCGCAGAAGACTGACGGCTCCATTCCCGATGTTGCTCCGGCTTTCTGGAATTATTACAGCGATAATATGACATGGCCGGGAACTTACATTATGGCAGCGGATATGCTTTATCATCAGTATGGCGATATCAGGATTCTTAAATTACATTATCCGTCGATGAAAAAATGGATGTTATATATGAAAGAAAGCTATATGGATAAATGTATTATGAATAAAGATACCTATGGAGACTGGTGTGTACCGCCTGAGCAACCCGAACTGATACATACCCGTGACTCATCCAGAATAACCAATAAAAAACTAATTGCCACAGCTTATTATTATTATCTGCTTAACGTTCTGCAGCGTTTTGCATATCTTTCAGGAGAAAATGAAGATGCACTCAGATACAAAGAATTGGCTAACTGTGTCAAGGATGCTTTTAATCATCGTTTCTTCAATGCAAAAACCCGGCAATATGATAATAATACAGTTACTGCAAATATACTACCTCTTGCCTTTGATATGGTTCCTGACAATTATGCCGGGGATGTTTTTAATAATATAACTGAGAAAATAGTAAGACAAAATAACAACCATCTGAGCACTGGCATAATTGGCACTCAATGGCTTATGCGAACCTTAACACGGTTCGGACGTGCTGATATTGCTTTTCGTATAGCAACAAACCCAACCTATCCCGGATGGGGATATATGGTTAAAAATGGCGCTACAACAATTTGGGAGCTCTGGAATGGCAATACAGCCAATCCTGCAATGAATTCACACAATCATGTGATGTTGCTTGGTGACCTCATTGGCTGGATGTATGAAGATTTGGCCGGTATAAAATCGCACACAGAAAAACCCGGATTTAAAAGAATAGTAATGAAACCTTCAGCGATTGAGGTACTTGATTCAGTGACTGCCTCATATTATTCTGTGCATGGCCTGATAAAAAGTGCCTGGAAAAAAGAAACGGACAGGTTTATCTGGAACCTCAGTATCCCTTGTAATACAAAAGCAGAAATTTATATTCCTGCTGTTTCAGCAACTCAAATTACCGAAAGCGGAAAACCAGTTACGTCATTACACGAAATAAAATTTTTAAGAATTGAGGATCAGAAGGCAGTTTTTGAAATAGGCTCAGGCAACTATTCATTTGTATCTGTATTTCCCTGGAGGAAAGGGATAATTACTGATGAATTCATTTTTATCCATGCTCCTTTTCCTGAAAGCCATGCAGCTACAATTGCAGAAACTAAGAAAGGCCTTGTTACAGCATGGTTTGGAGGGTCCAAAGAACGGAATCCTGATGTATCAATATGGTGCAGCCATTATGAAAACGGACAATGGACAAAGCCCGTTGAAATAGCTAATGGCCGTGTAAATGATACATTACAATACCCATGCTGGAATCCTGTGCTATATCAGATTCCTGGCAAAGAACTTATACTGTTTTATAAAACCGGACCAAAGCCTTCGCAATGGCAAGGTTGGATGAAAACATCTTTTGATGGTGGTATAAACTGGTCAGAAGCAATACCATTACCCCCCGGTTTCGCGGGTCCTGCCAAAAATAAACCTGTTGCACTTGAAAATGGTACTATTATATGCGGCGCCAGTTCAGAAGATAATGGCTGGAAGATTTATTTTGAGGTTTCTCCTGACGATGGGAAAACGTGGAAAAAAACTTCTTTAATAAACGGATGGAATCATTTTCAGGCAATACAACCAACAATTTTAAAGCATTCTGACAATGTACTTCAGATTTTTTGCAGAACGAAAAACAGAAGTATTGCTGCTTCGCGGTCTTACGACGGAGGAATTACATGGTCGCCTCTAAAAAAAACCACGCTGCCAAACAATAATTCGGGAATAGATGCAGTAACCCTGAAAGATGGAAGGATTCTCCTGGTTTATAATCATGTAAAACCGGCAAAAGGGCAATCTAAAGGTCCGCGGACACCTCTCAATGTGGCAGTTTCTTATGACGGTAAAAAATGGTTTGCAGCATTAATACTTGAAGATTCGCCCATTGGCCAGTATTCCTATCCTTCAGTAATACAAACCTCTGATGGACTCATCCACATTGTCTATACCTTCAGAAGAGAAACAATTAAACATGTTGTGGTTGATCCCTCAAAAATTGTACTTAAAAAAATAAGACATGGGAAATGGCCTGAAAGATAATTGAAGTAAATATTT
>CAZBCB010000433.1:0-2770 GCA_964489905.1 uncultured Bacteroidales bacterium | reverse complement strand
GGATAAGGATAATGTTAAGAATGGGTTTGAGAGTGAACTGAAATAAAATAAGGCTTTTTTAACATTTATAGCCCTGCAGGGGCGTTCCGTTTGTAAAAATTAATTTAAAATTTCAATTTTTATATGCCCGGAAAAGTTAAATGCAGACATATTAAAAATTTTGTGGTTTGTTTTGTCATTATTATTTTGATACCTTTTAATGCAATATGTCAGGGTATTGAATACCATCGGCCCAAAATAGGTTTGGTACTCAGTGGGGGTGCGGCCAAAGGAATTGCACATATTGGGGTACTTAAGGTACTTGAAGAAGCCCAAATACCTGTTGATTTTATTGCCGGAACCAGTATGGGAGCTATTATAGGCGGGCTCTATGCTATGGGCTATGACGCAGGAACGCTTGAAAAACTTACTGTCAGTCAGGACTGGCCAAAATTACTTACTGACAATATTCTGCGTACTGATTTGTCGATGGAAGAAAAAGAAGAGGAAGACATTTTTATTGTTTCATTTCCTTTAAGCACCAGAGGACTAAAAATACCCTCAGGAATAATTGCAGGACAGAATATCGAAAACCTGCTTAACAAACTATGTTTTCCGGCCTATCAGATCAGAGATTTTAGCAAGCTTCAGATTCCGTACCTGTGTATTGCAATGGATATTATTTCAGGAAAGGAAATTGTTATTGACAAAGGTTACCTTCCTCTGGCGATGCGGGCAAGTATGGCCATTCCCTCACTGTTTGCACCTGTAAAAATCGATAGTTTACTTCTTGTTGATGGCGGTGTGATTAATAACTTCCCGGCTGATCACCTTAGAAAAATGGGAGCCGACATTATTATTGGTGTTGACGTAGCTTTTCTGACAGCAAAAGTGCCTGAAACATATGATGTGTTTAAAGTGTTTGAACAGACAATCATCAGTATGTCGGACCATAAAATCAAAACCAATCGTGAAATGTGTGATATTTTAATCATGCCTGACCTCACAGGTCTGAGCGGATCTGATTTCAACAAGGCTGATACACTGATTGCACGGGGTGAGAAGGCAGCTCAATTGTTATTGCCTGAACTAAAGCGGCTTAGCGATTCGCTTAAAAATTATTATTCTTATTCATACCATAAAACAACCTTGCTCAATGTTGATTCTTTATATCTCAAGGAAATTCATATAACCGGTCTGAATAGTGTATCTTCAAGGCTGCTGATGGGTAAACTGCAACTCGGACTAAAGGAATGGATTCATCCTGAAGACCTTGAGAAAGCCATAAACAACGCTTTTTCAAGTCTTTATTTTTCAAAGGTAACCTATGAACTTCAGCCTATTGAAGATTCATCAAATCCGCGAGCGGTAAGACTTAATTTACGTGTTACTGAAAAAGAAGGAGGCCTGCTGAGGGTAGGCATCAATTATAATACCGATTTCAGTTCATCCATTATTCTGAATATGGCATTCAGAAACCTGCTTATGGATGGTTCAAAATTGTCTGTCAGCCTTAAATTAGGAGATAATCCTCGTTTGCTGGCTTCATATTTTAAAAACAACGGAAGCAAACCAGGCTTTGGACTTGAACTGGAAGGTCTTAACATGGATGTGTACCTATACAACGAGAACAGAAAGACAGCCAAAATTGATTTTAATAATTATGCAGCCCGCATTTATACACAGTCTGCTTTTATGAATTCAGTTGCTTTGGGCGGAGGTGCTGAATTTGAATATGTTTACCTGAAACCACTGGTAGGTGAAATTATGCAGGAAAAGGAAACAGGATCTTTTATAAACGGATTTTTCTTTATTGACATTGACAGGTATAACGATCCCTCATATCCGACAAATCATGCAGGCAGGTCGTTCACAATGTATAAATTAATCAATGCTTCAGGTACAAAACCCATACATTTTTTGAACTTCAGCTATGAACAGTCTGTCCCCCTGACAAAGAAAACAGTGCTTAAACCTGCAGTTTTTGCAGCATATTCCAGCGCCGATACGAATATCTGGATTTATCAGCTATACATGGGTGGAATGAACAGGATGCGGAACAAAGGGCTTATCCCGTTTACAGGGCTTGATTTTATGCAGGTAAACAACAGGGTAATTGCCGGTGTAGGGTTAAACTTCCAGTATAACTTCTGGCGGAATAATTTTGTGGTTTTAAGAGCAAATGCTGCCAGTGCGGCATGGACCTACAATGATTTGTTTCAGGATAAAAATAACCTTCTTGGTTTTGGCATTACTGTGGGCAACAACAGTATAATAGGACCAATTGAAATAACATTTATGCTTTCCAACGCACATAAAAACCTTCTTACTCACTTTAATATAGGTTACTGGTTTTAATTGATAATGTGCAGAAATATGAAAAGAATAAAACTGGTTTCAGCCTTATTTATCATATTCAGTGGACTTAATGCTCAGGATATTGAATATGCAAGGCAGGTAGTTGCCCGTCTTTCAGACGCAGGCATGCATGGCAGGGGTTATACGAAAAACGGGATTAACAAGGCAGCAAAATATATAGAAAAAGAATTCAGGAAAAATGGTTTCGAAAATCCCGGAAGTATTCTTAGTCAATGGTTCTTTGTCGGTGTAAATACATTTCCCCGACAGGTAAAACTCGGGATAAATAATACTGCACTTATGCCAGGCATTGATTTTATTGTTGATCCCTCATCATCCGGTCTGAAGGGAAAATTTAACCTTGTTAACATTACCCCGTGTGACATAATAACTGGAGCTTCAATAAACAAAATAAAAAATACTTCACCCGATG
>CAZBCB010000432.1:0-2770 GCA_964489905.1 uncultured Bacteroidales bacterium | reverse complement strand
TAGAAAACCTGCCCTTTTGGACTGAATTTATCAGGACGCCCAGTCATGATGTTGCATTGCTTGAAAAATGGGAAGAAAAACTTGAGAAAATAACGCGTGAAACAATTCATGAAAATGTTACAAACATCGCGGGAGTCCCGTCGTGGAACCTGGTAATGCTTAAATATATTTTGCAGTATACAGGAAAGAAAAATTTGCTGGAAATTTGGCCGAATCTTGAATTGTTTATTCATGGTGGTGTTAGTTTTATTCCTTACAAGGAACAGTTTAAAAAAATTATTCCATCGGAAAACATGCATTATTTAGAGGCATATAATGCTTCTGAAGGTTTTTTTGCCATTCAGGATGACCCTGATGACGAAGGGATGTTGCTGATGCTTGATTATGGGATATTCTATGAATTCATTCCCATGGAAGATTTCTTAAATAATAATTTCAGGGCAATTACTATTGACAAAGTGGAAAAAGGGATAAATTATGTTCTGGTGATTTCAACCAATTCTGGATTATGGCGTTACATTATCGGGGATACCGTTAAATTTACTTCCACTTATCCCCATAAAATCATTATTTCAGGAAGGACAAAGCATTTTATTAATGTATTCGGAGAGGAAGTAATCATTGATAATGCTGAAAGAGCTTTAGGTATTGCATGTGAAAAAACCGGTGCACAAATAACTGATTTTACCGCAGCCCCTGTTTATATGAGTGATAACAAGAAAGGATCACATGAATGGGTAATTGAATTTTCAATTCCTCCTGATGATATAGATCATTTCACAACCCTGATGGATAATGCACTTATGTCATTAAATTCAGATTATGAAGCAAAAAGATATCTTAATATTACTCTTGATAAGCCGATCATTAACAGTGTTGAGCAAGGTACTTTTTATCATTGGCTTCAGGAAAAAGGTAAGCTTGGAGGACAAAATAAGGTGCCACGTCTTTCAAATGACAGAAAGTATGTCGAGGAACTATTAGAGATTGATAAAAAATTAAAAAACATTCAGAAAATACATTAAATTTAACGCCAGTATATACATAAAACTGAAAAAAATATCTAACGGATTATGAGTATGCACATTGCAGTGGCCGGAAATATTGGATCCGGTAAAACAACATTAACCAGCTTGCTTTCAAAACATTTTGGATGGGATGCGCATTTTGAAGATGTGGAAGATAATCCTTACATTACTGATTTCTACAACGATATGCAGCGCTGGTCTTTTAATCTGCAAATCTATTTTCTGAATACACGTTTTAATCAGATTTTATCATTTCGTCGTTCAGGTAAAACCCTTATACAAGACCGGACAATTTACGAGGATGCCTATATATTTGCACCTAACCTTCATTCTATGGGATTAATGTCGACCCGTGACTTTGAAAATTATTTTACCTTATTTTCAATGCTGAGTTCTTTAATTCAGCCACCTGATTTAGTCATTTATCTTAGGGCATCGGTACCGACCCTGGTAAAACAGATTCAAAAAAGAGGAAGAAAATATGAGGATAATATCAGACTCGATTATCTGAAAAGACTTAATGAACGTTATGAAGCCTGGGTAGATTCCTACAATATGAGTAAGTTACTTATTGTAGATGTCGACAGTTATAACTTTATCGATAAACCTGAAGATTTAAGCGTTGTAATTGACAAGGTTAATGCTGAAATTCATGGATTATTTTGATTATTGCTGAATCCTGGTTATTTCACGTTGAATTTCGTCCCATCGTGAAGGTTGTATCTTTGCCCCAAGATTTTCAATTACATTACCTGCAAGCAGAGCCCCGATAGCTCCGCATTTTTCAAGTGAAAATCCTTGAATGTATCCATACAAAAATCCTGCTGCATATAAATCACCAGCCCCTGTTGTATCAATTGATTTGGCTTTAATTACTCCAATCTGATGAACATTGTTATCTTTCTGAACAAACGAACCTTTTTCTCCTGTTTTTACAATTGCAATTTTAGCAACATCCGCTAGCTGATGTAATGCTTCAAGTGGATCTTTTTTGCCGGTAAAAGCACTTGCTTCGTCTTCATTGGCGAAGATAATATCAATATACTGACCAACAATTTCTTTCAGAAAGTCAATATTAGCTTCAACAACGTTATAACTGGCCAGATCAAGCACTGTTTGCATGTTATGATCTCTTGCTTTTTTTAAAGCAGCTTCAAAAAAAGTTCTTTGTTGCACCAGATATCCTTCAAGATATAAAATATCATAGTTTTTAAAAATTTCAGTTTTTAATTGTAACTCAGTTATTTGTGAAGCTGCACCTAAGAATGTGGCAAATGTTCTCTCACTGTCAGGGCTTACCAATGAAATAGCCCTGCCAGTTTCAGTATTTATTTTTGATAGTAAAGGAATAATACCTGCATTTTTGAGATCATTATAAAAAAAATTACCCATGTCATCATTTCCGATTGTCCCCATAAAAGCGGTTGAAACACCAAGGTGAGCCAATCCATGAATAGTGTTGGCAGCTGAGCCACCGGATGCCATTATTTTATTGAGTTTATTACATGCTTTTTCTATAGTTATGGCCGATGCTGCATCGACAAGTTGCATACTGCCTTTAGGCAGTTTAAAATAATTTAATATAGTATCACTAGTAAGCATGATAATTATATCAACCAGAGCATTTCCTATTCCCAAAACCTTTTTCATAACAAATGGATGATGTATTAATTTTTTCCACAAATATATTGTTAATTTCATGTTTTCCTATTACCTTTGCCTTCCCAAAAAAATAAGGTTTA
>CAZBCB010000431.1:0-2781 GCA_964489905.1 uncultured Bacteroidales bacterium | reverse complement strand
CTATTAAAATTTAAAATTATAAAACTTTTTTTATCTATGCAAAAACATTCCTTTTCGTATTTTTTTACGAAACAAAAATATCATACATCTTAAATAATCTACTATTTGACTAAAATTTCAACAAATCCTCTTCTAAAACTTACTTTAAGGTGGCCGGTAATCCTGATGTAGCTTTCCCCCTATACTCAGTTTACTCAAAGGACTGCGCACATATACAAGTGCATGACTTGCTATATGAGTATAACGCTGTGTTGTCTTAACATTTGAGTGCCCTAATAATTCCTGAACATACCTTATATCATACCCATCCTCAAGCAAATGTGTTGCAAACGAATGCCTCAGCATATGCATATGAACCCTCCGCTGAATACCCACTGCCCTTGCAGCTCCCTTCAACACCGCATTCATGCTCGTATAACTATAGGGCTCTCCTTCCTTTTCTCCCTCAAAAAAATACTTTACCGGTTTTTCTTTCTCAAGGTACGCTTCAATATCATCTTTTATTTCTAAAGGCAATACCGTGTAACGGTCCTTCCTCCCTTTGGCACCTCGTATAAACACTACGTTGCGTCTAAAGTCAATATCTCCTATTTTTAAATTGCGTAACTCACTACGCCGCATTCCACATCCGTATCCAATACAAATCAATAGCCTGTGCTTCGGATTATCCTCAGCATCAATCATTGCTGCTATCTCCTCTCGGCTTAGTACATCAGGTAAATTATGACTCTGATTTGGCCTTATAATATGGGTATAGGGTATTCTGCGTTTATAAACATTTTCATAAAAAAACTTAAGTGCATTGATCATATTGTTCTGGTATGCTTCTGAATAATTCCCAGCAAGTACCAAAAATTTCCTTATCTCATTATTTGTAATATCAGCAGGATATTTAAAGCGAAAATGCTCTAAAAAATGTAAATACATCCCCCGATAGGTTGCCTTGGTTTGTCGTGCATAATCAGTCGATTCCAGATAATGCGTCGCCTGTAATCTGTATATCTCTTTTAGCTTATTTTTGAATAATATGTTGTGAATCCTCTCGGTAAGCTTTTCAACTGAATATTGTTTACTATTTATTTCAAACAGGTATTTTTTATTAGCGGTGTTTTTAATATGCTCATCTGTGACTTCCATCAGATAATTCAACGCTGCAGGTTGCTTCATCAAAAATGTATGCCTGAATATATCATCTTTCTCTGCCAACTTTATGCTGCATATTTCTTCTTCACTTAAATTAAGATAATATACCAGAAACAGAAGTAATTTATCAGTTGCTCTTTTAACAACAGCACAAATTGTCCTTAATTGATAAAACGTGATATGAACCCGGCTCACATCAACTAACTGTTCTTTTCCCAGATTAAAATACATTTTTGGCCACCCAAGCACCTTTTCATAATAAAATTTCACGGCAGCCATACATTGCTTTCGCCTGGTGTAATTTAACTCAATAGTTTTATCTTTGATGTAAACAAATATATCCCGATAGGTAAGACCATCAATATTCCTGCCTTTGAAATATTTTAAGAAATCAACAAAAAAATCCTGATAAATCGAAATGGTTCGTAAGCTCAGTCGTTTTAACGACATCACCTGATGGTATATATCTAAATATTGCTTTTCTTCTCCATTTAGCCCTTCTTTCTTCTTTTGTTTAACCTCTATCTTGATAGTTTCTGTATCTGAATATTTTGAACCCGTTCTTTCATCAGGCCATGGAATGTCCTCTGGAATTTCCTTATACCCGTAACTCCTTTCTACCACCTTTCCCTGAATCGGTTCCGAATCATTTTTTAAATAATATAAAATATAGCTCTCATAATCTTCGCGATAAGGAATATGCCAGCATCGCATCGTCTGGCTCCACCTGCATCCGGGGATTTTTCTCACCATACCTATAATTTCAGCATCGTATCTGAATATCAGCTTTATCCTCCTTTCTCCCCGATGTGTGGCAGCTTCAAATCTTATCCTGTTAGCGATAATATTATTCATTTGCACTTATCATTGAAACCAATAACTTTTAACCATTTTCCTTTGCTGCTAAAAAATATAAATCATTGCATTACAACATTTTATGCAAAATTTCACTCTATTAAACCTGACTTTTTTTCAAAGCTTCGCCCCCTCAGTCCCGTTGATTAATTTCAGGGTTGGCTAAGGAGTAAAAAATTTTTTAGCAATATAATAAAAAAATTATTTCACTATTCAGATAAATGCCTGAATTTTCTGCCTATGAACAAAATTGTTCATTTTCATCCATGTCTTCACGCTTACTGTAATAATCTCGCAGTCCGCGGCCTGTTATGCGCTTCGGGCATGAATTATTATGTTATTCTGATTTCTGCTTTTCCCCTGCATCAATATCTTTCCTTACTAACACATAATAATCATTTTCAACCGGCGAATAACCCTGATCATAACAAAAATAATAAACCCTGCCCGCTTTGGTAGTATATATGTGCGTGATATAACCGGTATTAAATCCTTTTTTCAACAACTTCGATTTGTGTATGCTCGTCTTCCCGGAGGGATTTAATTCTGCCAGTATGTTCCTGTTTTTTACAAGCACTCCGTTTATCCTGCGTATCAAAGCTAATCCCTGTGCACTTTTTTGCCTGTTATTATAACTATTCCGGCACTGATCAGAACAAAACTTCTTATCGGCCCGCCCGTGCAATTTCTCACCGCATTCAAGACAATTTCTTTCCATAACTTATTTTATTGATTTATAATTATTTATCCGTTTGTACTTAATTACAAATAATTATAGCCGCT
>CAZBCB010000430.1:0-2782 GCA_964489905.1 uncultured Bacteroidales bacterium | reverse complement strand
ATAAAACCGACCAGGAAAATATTTTAACTGACACTGCGATTATTCCGGGCCTGCAGTATGAATACCTTATTATCGCCACGGATGAGAACGGAAATGAATCAACAAACAGGATGCCTGTCAGAATTAAGGCATATAATGATTTCGGCTTAAATAATAATGTGTCCCTTAATTTGAAGGCTGGTGAAAAGGGCAATTGTATTATTATCACGTGGAGTTTAAAAAATAATGATATTAAAGAACTCAATATTTATAAAGCAACTGATACAAGCCCATTTGTTCTTTTAAGAAAAGTAAATATTAATGAAAAACAACTTATTGATAACGGAGTTAAACCTTACGAAAAGTATTACTATAAAGTGCAGGGTATAACTCATAATAATAATAAAACAAAACTCAGCGAAGCTTTTATTATAACTCTTTAATGTTTTGTCCTATGAATGCAAGACGTTTTTTTCTGATATTATATTTAATATACAATGTTATTAATGTTCAGGGCCAGCAAGTAAATGAATATATTTTTTATTTATTCGGAACGGAGGCATATCATATTACACTTGACATTCATGATGCATCAGACAATTATATTACTCAGATAATCGGAAATAAAGAATCAGCCAAAAAATTTCAGTATCCTTTTCAGACGTATTTTAAATTACATTACCATGGAGGAACATTGGATGGTCAGGTAAAGACCAGGGCGATAGATCGTAATGAAACCGTGTATCCTACACAATACTATGTAGGATTTTATTGGTCTCCTGTAATAGAAAATATGTCAGCTGTGGCATATGGTAATCCTAATAGCCAAAGTATTATTATAACCACTTCAGGAATTTCTAATAATGCAAAAGAGATTTTTTCTGACAGAATATTAAATCTTTCAGCAACATGCGAGTATAACGGAGTGAAATGGAGTATTATAACTGCGGAAGATACAATTTATGATGTTGCCACAGGGAAAAATGTTTCCATATCCTGCAAAAAGATCATAAGTTTAATGAACAATAACTATTTGAAGCCATTCCAGATAGTCCCCTATGTGCCTTATTACTATCCGGATAATAATGTACAACCCGTTCCGGTGGGAAGTACCATTCGTTTTTCTGTATACCGTACCGAAACATTAAAGATTAAACCGCAGACAATTAATACAAGTAATGCAGATTCATGCAATGGTAAAATAAGACTGATGCTGAGTACTTCAATGCATGGTACCAGAGTAAACCTGCAGGCAGGTTATAACAACAATTTTAAAAATATCACGAAATTTTATAATCAGGAACTATCGGGTTTTTACTATACTTATTTTGATGTTCAATATTCAGATGTAGAAAATCTCTTTCCGGGAAAAAATACGTTCCAATTCAGGGCTGTGTTCCAAGACAGTGTAGATATTGTGCAATCATTATTACCCAATCCCGTTACGCTTTTCCCGCCTCTATCTGACTTTTCAGTTTCAGTCCAGGATTATTGCGAAGGTAATCCCGGAATGGGCGGTATTACAATTACCCGTCAAGATGCATCCTATGACGAGTTGTTTCAAATCATGGACTCGTTAGGCCGTCCGATAAATATAAAATCATTTATAATTAGTAAAGGCCAATATCAATATAATAAAGATTCGATTATGGAAGGGACTTATATGCTTAATAGTGTCAGAAATGATTCAACAGGTATCTCATGCCCTTCAAAAACGGTAAAATTTACTATAAAAAGAAGGCGTAATCCCTCAATAATATCAACTATACCTCATACCATTACCTGTCCGGGGAATAAGGATGGTAAAATACGCGGTGAATATTATAATCCCAATAAATCAAATAGTCTGGAGGTTTATTTAATATCTCCTTTTACTAGTGGATTTTCCATTTTCAACACATCCGAATACGGCACCTATGAGACGGGGTATATTCTTGATACAGGTATATACAAATTTTATATTGCTGATAATTATGGTTGCAAAAGTGATGTAAAAGAAACAAGGCTTGTACCGGTTGATTCACTTCGTTTTGATCTTATTGGTATTCCTCCTTCGTGCAATGGATCATCTGATGGAAAGATTTACATTACCAATATTAATGGAGGTGCTGATCATATTTATAATTATATGGTTACACTCAATATATTTGAAGATGGCGTAAGCAGGTTTTCCAATATTGTATCTATTTCCCCTGATGACACTTTTCTGGTAAACAATCATTATTCAGGCACAAATACTTACGCAATAAACATTGAAATTAGAGAAGAACTCTATCCGGGTCATTGTAACTCATCTCCCCGTGAAATATTATTGAAAGAACCGCCAAAACTGCAATTCAAAACAGATACACCTTATATCACTTCATATTATTCAGGATATTCATTAAAATGTAATGGAGACAATACTGGTAAAATAGAATTATTTAGTAAGGGTGGAACACCACCTGTAAAATATATTCTTACTGATCCATTGAATGGTACTCAGTATAATAATACAGGAATATTTAACAATCTGACCGCCGGCAGTTACAGAGCAAGCCTCTCTGATAGCCATGGGTGCAATACAGACAGTTTTTTAACAATTCAACTAACCCAGCCTCCGCCTATTTCTGTTCAGCACATTTCAACCCCTGAAAAATGTCGCAACACAGCCGATGGTAGCATTACAGTTAATGTAATTTCACCAAGGCCGGTTACCAGATATCAATGGTTACAGGGACAAAAAATTATTGACACAACCATTAACCTAATTAATAAACCTTCAGGCATTTATACTCTGAATATTACAGATATTGAAAACTGT
>CAZBCB010000429.1:0-2786 GCA_964489905.1 uncultured Bacteroidales bacterium | reverse complement strand
CTTAGACAGGGGAAATTTTTATAACGGTTGAAAAAAAGTTTTGTCAGTAATTATTTTTCGTGTTACAAATTTAACCGGGAACCAGGCTGTGAAAAAGCCTATCAGAATAACAGCTATTGTTGTTAATATTACGTCGAATGGTTTGATGAGGACGGGATAGGCATCAATAATAAATGTACCTGAACCCTGAAGTTTTATCAGTTCAAACTCAGATTGAAGCCAGCAGATTACAAGTCCCGCAATTAGCCCTAAAATTGCTCCGATAACTGAAACAAGCCAGCCTTCCAAAAGGAATATCCGGTTTATTAGTTTTTCTGATGCACCGATATGGGATAATGTATGTATATCTGTTTTCTTCTCAAGGATAAGCATGGTAAGCGTTCCAATAATATTAAACGATGCTATGATAAGGATAAAGACGAGTATCAGAAAAATTGCCCATTTTTCCATCTGCATGGTTTTGTAAAAAACTTCATTTTGCTGGTAGCGGTTTTGAACCAAGAAATCATTTCCGAGAATTTGCTGAATTTGCTGTTGAATGAGCTGATGATTGGAGTTCGGGTTAAGTTTTATTTCGAGAGCATTTATCCTTCTGGGGTATTCAAAAAGTTCCTGAGCAAAAGAAAGCGGGACAAAAATATATTTTGTATCAAAGTCCTGTTCAATAAGAAAAACACCTGAAATATTCAAAAATTTTCGGTTTACTGCTTTTTCAGGGTCGAAGGAAACCTTTCCGGAGCGTTTTGGCACATAAATACCCATCTGGCGGGGAGAATTAAGGATAATATTCAGAAAAATATCTATGCCTTTGCCAACTATTGCAAAAGGATAGTTATGAGAGGACAGCATAAATGTTCCTTCCACGATCATGCTGTCGATGCCTGATACAGACTGGTACTCGGGACTAACACCTTTAACAATGGCAATGGTCTGTTTTTCATCATAGCGAAGCAAGGCTTTGTCTTCAAGAATTTCTGCCACAACTGCCACACCTTTTAATTCTCTGATACGTTTAATTTTTTCTAAATCATGGTTGAAAGTTTTTCCTTCGATCAAGGTAACTTTAATATCGGGGTTAAAAGAATTTATAAGCGATTTCACCACATTGTCAAAGCCGTTAAATACCGAAAGGATTACTATCAGAGCCATGGTTCCCACTGCAATTCCGGCCAGAGAGATAGCTGTAATTATATTGATGGCATTATGCGATTTCTTTGCTATCAGATAACGCTTTGCTATGTATAACGGGAAATTCAAGGCACTTAATTTAATTTTTTACTCAGGATTTAAGTAATTTATCAATGCGGTCGGCATAATCAATTGAATCATCATGGAAAAAAGCCAGTTCAGGCATTGTGCGCAGCTGGTAACGAATCTTCTGGCTTAATGCATTTCTGATGATTTTCTTATGTTGGTTAACAATTGACATGAAATCTTCATTTTCGTTTAACGGGAAAATACTTATATAAACCTTTGCCAGCGATAAGTCGGGTGATACTCTTACCTGTGTAACCGTTATCATTTTACCCTGAAAATAGTTCCGGCTTTCTAGCTGAAAGAAAGATGCAAGTTCTTTTTGAACAAGCCTTGCCACTTTATTTTGCCTTAGTGTTGTCATTTTATGCTGTTTTGTATCATCAGGTATAATTAACCCCCATTCTTCAATTGAAATCATTTAGCACACCGACTAATAAAATATAATCATTCTGAAATTCAGGAATGAAAAATTTTGATATGTCAGAGAAGTCAATAGAAACAACATCTTTATATAATATTGTGTTTCTGTTGACTAATCTCGGAATAATAAGCTGTAAAAATAAGAAATATCCTGTAGATTTATTAAACGGCTGACCAAAATCTGTTTGTTATACGAAACCTTGCAGTATTATATATTTCAGGATATTTTACAAGAAATATTTCTTTGCTCTGTTCTTTTATTTCTAAGCATAAATGAAAAAATGATTGTCTATTTTTCATAACATTTTTTAGCTTTGCGGAGGTCATAATTTTATTAATGTTATTTTATTTTTCTATTTCATGAGCAGGAAACGGGTGTTATCATGTATACAGCCTACAGGCGAAATTCATATTGGAAATTATTTTGGTGCCGTCAGAAACTGGGTAAATCTGCAGGACACGTATGATTGCGTCTATGGCGTAGTTGACTTGCATGCTATGACAATGCCATATTCGCCGGCGGAGTTGCGCAAAAATACCATACAGATGTTTATTGACCTAATGGCGGCAGGCCTTGATCCGGAGAAATCGGTATTATTTATTCAATCTCTGGTTCCGCAGCATACTGAACTTACATGGATATTCAGTTGTGTTACCTCTTATGGTGAGCTATCCAGAATGACACAGTTTAAAGATAAATCAGACCAGATTGAGAAGGGTGGTAAAAGCAGTTTTGTGTCAGCCGGCTTATTCAGTTATCCCGTATTACAGGCTGCTGATATTTTAATATACAAAGCTGATTTTGTACCCGTTGGTAAAGATCAGGAGCAGCATCTGGAACTTTCACGTAATATAGCAGTAAGATTTAATAATCAATTCGGGCAGTATTTTCCTGAGCCGCAACCATTATATACAGAAGTACCAAAACTGATGTCGCTTGCCGATCCTGAAAAAAAGATGAGTAAAAGCATGGGTAACAAACACTATATCGGGTTATTTGAACCGGAAGAAAGCATACGTAAAAAAGTAAAAAGTGCAGTTACTGATACCGGAGGGCAGACAGGAGGTCAAATGAGTCCCGGAGTTGCAAATCTTTTTACAATTATTAA